>CALLPO010000064.1 GCA_938015605.1 uncultured Candidatus Altimarinota bacterium
CATGACCTATCATCAACATGATTGTGGTTAAATCTCCATACATCAATCATCTTATCTCCGTTATATGACCAAATAAAACAAATTATATATGAAACATCCTTATAGTTAAGGTCATCATTTTTTATAATAGTAGTAATGTAATCTTCTATCTCAGTTTTATTCATTTGATTATATGCATTCCTTGCTTCAGCATCAGGCCAAATGATTGTATGAATCTCATTAATTGTAAAATCAAAACAATTAAAAAATGAATGATTTGGCTTATACTCAAATCATAATGAAGGAGATTCTCATTGGTCCCAGATACTCATGAAAAGCTTTTTTTGACTATCAGCATAAGCACCATTTTCTATAATTAAAAATTCCTTTTCATTATAAATTGCTACAATATCATCAAAAATACAAACCTCATAGACTGTTTCAAAAATTTCTTTTGGAACATATCTAAAAGACATGAGTGTATTTATAAAATCATCATTAGAAGAAAATTTTCATACATTTGCATTGTTTGTAATTTGTTTAATATTTATTTTATTCTCTAAAAAAACACTCCTAAGTTTTTCAGCTTTTTCAAGACCAATTAAATCACTTAAGTCTCATTGTTCAAATATATACACCTGTTTAGATTTAGCTTTTGCTGAAGCTAAGGTAATGTTATATATATCTTCAACATTAGTCGCTGAAAAAGATGTAGTGTTCTCTATCATTTATAATAAGTTTATTACTATTAAGTAAACCTTTATTTTATACTATGGCCATAGTTATAAAAGTCAAAAAAATAAAACCTTAATGGTTTTATTTTTTTATATCGTACAATTTCAGTTGAGCAATAGATCTAAGGAGCTGTTCTTCTGCTTCCAAAAATTTAGCCATATCCATTTTGTCAGTTTTTCACTTATACTTAAGCATAAGTTTTTCTGCATTCATCTTAGCTCTTCTTACTTCTTCAACATCAAGATCAGCAATGTCTGTTAGCATATCAGTTAGAATTTTAATTTTCTTACCATCAATTTCAACAACTCATCTCCCTACTGCAAAATCATCTCTTATAAGTACATTATTTTCATCCTTATAGTCAATATAAAGAGTTGATGGTTCTACATAAGTCATGAGTGGAACATGGTTTTCTAAAATGGTAATTTCACCAACTCAAGTTAAAAGAGTTACTGAAACTACATTTTTATTAACAAAGCTTTCTCATTCAAATGATAAAATTTTTAATTCCATAATTTTTTATTAAAAGTACTCTTTATTTTTTCTTCTTTTTATCTTTTTTCTTTGCTTTTTTTTCTGCTTTCTTTTCTTCTTTTTTCTCAGCTTTTTTTTCTTTTTTTGAATTTATATCTTCTGCTTGTGCTTTCTCATAAGAAGCAATTACATCTTTCATAGATTCTTTATACATAAAGTATTTTTCAGGGATTGTATCATAATCACCATCTATAATACCTTTGAAACCAGAAACTGTATCTGATACTTTACAATATACTCAACTTACTCAAGTAAATTGTTCAGCAACATAGAAAGGTTGAGATAAGAATTTTTGAATTCTTCTCGCTCTTGCTACCGTTTTTTTATCTTCATCAGATAATTCATCCATACCAAGAATAGCAATAATATCTTGTAATTCTTTATATTTTTGAAGAATTTGTTGAACTTTTCTAGCAACTTCATAATGCTCTTCTCAAACAATGTTTGGATCAAGTACTGTAGAAGCTGAATCAAGTGGATCAACCGCTGGATATATACCAAGCTCAGCAATAGATCTACTTAAAGTAAGAGTAGAATCTAGATGGGCAAAAGTATTAGCAGGAGCTGGATCAGTCAGATCATCAGCAGGAACATATACAGCTTGAACAGAAGTAATTGAACCTGATTTAGTTGATGTAATTCTTTCTTGAAGAGCACCCATATCAGTAGCTAGTGTAGGTTGGTATCATACAGCCGAAGGAATTCTTCATAGTAGAGCTGATATTTCAGCACCTGCTTGAGTAAATCTAAAAATATTATCAATAAAAAGAAGTACATCTTTATTTTCTCTATCTCTAAAATGCTCAGCCATAGTAAGACCAGTTAGAGCAACTCTAGCTCTAGGACCTGGAGCTTCATTCATTTGTCCAAATACCATAGCAGTTTTCCCAATAACTCCTGATTCCTCCATTTCATGGTACAAATCATTTCATTCTCTTGTTCTCTCACCAACTCAAGCAACTACAGAGTAACCTCCATGCCCTTGAGCAATATTATGAATAAGTTCTTGCATGATAACCGTTTTACCAACTCAAGCTCATCCAAAAAGACCTACTTTTCAACCTTTTAGCATTGGAGCTATTAGATCTACTACTTTAATACCAGTCTCAAAAACCTCAGCTTTTGTAGAAAGGTCAGCAAAAGCTGGAGATTCTCTATGAATAGGATCATTAAACTCAGTTACTGGTCTGTCTCACCCATCAATTGGATCTCATAGAACATTAAACATTCTTCAAAGAACTTTTTCACCAACTGGAACTTCAATAGCTGTTTCCAATGCAACAACTTCAAGTCCTCTTTTAACTCAATCAGTTGAGTTCATAGCAATCGTTCTCACGACACCATCACCAAGTTGTTGTTGAGTTTCAAGAACTAATTTTTCTTTAGTTCCTTTAACTTCAAGAGCTTCTAAAATTGATGGTACATATCAGTCACTAAAAGCAACATCAATTACTACTCATACAATTCTTGTAATTTTTCAAGTGTGCATATTTTGCAATCTTAATTTTTAAAAATTTATTTACTTTTTAATTCTATATAGAAGAATTTTCTGTAAAGAAATGTGATTATCAAAATCAACACCATCATTACCACTGTAATTTTTGTAGCATTTGAATCATTCTGAGTCAAACGCATATCAAAAAATTCTCCAAGTATTAGTCCTGTAAGAAAGACCGTTATTATCACATAGACACAGTAAAAAAATATATTTAACATAATTTTAAACGCAGCTGGTAATAGTCCCATAATCATAATCTTAAGAAATAATTAGCTCTTTCTATACATCTTTCATTGATTCAACTCAAGCAGTGATTTCAGATACTTCCCTTGTAATCATTGCTTGTCTAGCTTTATTATACTCAAGAGTAAGATTATCTGCAATTTTATTTGCAGATTCTTTAGCATTCTTCATGGCAATCATACGAGATGAGTGTTCAGAAGCTTTTGCCTCAAGCATAATATCAAAA
>CALLPO010000065.1 GCA_938015605.1 uncultured Candidatus Altimarinota bacterium
AAGATAACCTCCATCTTTTCCATCTTACTTATTTAGTAATCGGGGTATTTATATGTATGCAGTAATACATACTTTTTTAAAATTTTGCGCACATAAACAGCTTTAAAAGCCAGTATTTAGAATTTCCTATATACCAAAAAATTACTCTTATCTCGAAAACTTGCTGATGATACGAAAAAGTCAAGAGAAGTCAAAATGAACGAACAAACTTCATAATTTTATTGGATCACAAGCTCTTTTCATCATCTATGCTTGTTTGGAAGAACCATGAAGCTATAGTTTTGATGAACCAAAACATAAACAATTATGAATCGTGAAAAAATTATCCGCAATACCATATACCTCATTGTTTGTGTATGGTTAAGTAGCTGCTCTTTAACAAGACAAGAATCTGTAATCACTCCCCCTCAGATACTTTCTGAAAAACTAACCTTTTATGATGGAGAAAATGGAGATAGTTACCCCATTCCCCTGAGTGAAATATTAGCGCTAAATTTTAGTAGAGAAACATCGTTCGTACAAATTGACTCAACGCTGATATCTTTATATGAAATCAAAGGATTTGTGAATATCCAGGGAAATAACTACCACCTCAAAATTGAAAAGATATCTAGTCATGAGGGAAATGAATCCTTGATTGGCTGTACACTAAGCACTCCGCATCAAGACGATCACGTATTATTTGTTTCTTACTTATCAGCACCTAGGAAAAAGAAACATTACGTATGGATGGAACCTAACTCTAGAATATATTCGATAGTTGATGGGTATATTGAAAGAGCATTCCAATTACATCTAGAAGATGATAAACTAAAAGACAAAAGACCCATTTGTGAGTATCTTGAAAGTGAAACTTTCAAGAAATTTACAAAGAAATTACCAAGACCATCCCCCCGCCCCAAACAACCGAAAATCTTCTTCAGTAAAAGAGCCTAATGGCAAAACTTTGAAGAAAACAATCTATGGAAGCACTCTGTTATTTTAACAGGGTGCTCTTTTTTGTCAAAAAGAACACCATAAACTTCTGTTTATCTTCAATGACTACCATCGTAGCAAGCTTCTTCCTATTCCCTCATTCACTCCTTCTCTGTTTCTCTCTCTTTCCCTCTTTCTCTAATATCTTTTACTTCTTTATATTCCTCTTCACCAAATAAATCTCCTTACTCGCTTTTCTACAAGACTTAGGCTTAAAACTCACGATGTTTTTATTCCCATAACGATCTTTTAGATCTCTCATGAGTTCTTCATATCCAGGTCCCATAAAGACTTTGATCGCGAAGGTTCCTCATTCCTTGAGATATTGTTCGTATATCCATAAAGTCTTTTCGATCAATCCAATACTTCTGATACCATCAATATCAGACATACCCATCGTATCAGGCGCCATATCACTTACGATACAGTCAAACTTTTTGATTTCATGCTCATCAAACGCAGCCTGCACTCACTCTCTATCGGTGATATCTTGTTCGTATGAAGTCACATAGGGTAATGCAAGATTAACCGGCTTCAGATCAAATCAAATGATTACTCACTCTTCACGAGTTTTCTGAAAGTGCTTACTCAGATACTGCAGCCAAGATCAAGGAGCACATCAGATATCAAGTAGGGTTTTTGCTCATTTCAAAATATCAAATTTGTTGTGTATTTCTTCGAGCTTATAAGCACTCCTAGCGAGATACCCATCCTTTTTTGCTTGTAAGGTATAATATTCGTCTCATCGTTTTGACATTGTGGTCTTGCAATAATTAAAATTACATCTATAGTATGACACTAATTGTAACAAACATTTTGGCACTTGCAAACGATGTTATTATATACGTATTTCCAAAAAACTCACCAAGTCTCTAGAAGAGAATATCAAGAAATGCTCCAAGAAGGAGTGATTTTTTTGAATAAAGAAGCTATTGAAAGTTTCGATAAAGAAATAGAAATTGGTGATGTGATCGAACTCCAGCTACCTGATGGGAATTCATTCACCGAGACGATCAAATATTTTCCTGGATTTACCCCAAAGCTTGCTCTTTTCCACAAACCCAAAGGATACGTATGTTCCAAAGACGATAAACACAACAAAACCATCTACGAACTCCTCCCAGAAAGCTGGCTCAAGGATTTTTGGTATATCTGAAGACTTGATAAAGACAGTACCGGACTTCTATTACTCACCAATGACAGTACCCTCGTAGACCGGTACGAAAATCCCTTTCATGATATCCACAAGGTATATGAAGTAGAAATTGATAAACCTCTTAAGTCAAATGATATCAAAAAAATGCGTAAGTGAATCTTGGTAACCACTGACGGTGAGAGAACCGAAAACCAAAAAGAACTCACCACAGATCTCCTAAAATGCGTCTGAGTAAGATACCAAAGAATCAAAGAAAGGCATCTAGTCATCATCACCCTCAACGAAGGGAAAAATCGTCATATTAGACGTCTTCTCAAAGCACTTGGTTATAGAGTAAAATCCCTCCAAAGACTCAAAGTAGATAAGCGACATCTGGGAAATCTCAAACCAGGAAAACGAAAACTTGAAAGAATCAAAATCGGAAAGATCAAAAAACAGAAAGAAAAAAAGAAGAAAGTTAAAATAGGTGACGGAAAGAGCAAGAGAAAATTGAAGAAGGAGGCTAAGAAGAAGAGGAAGAAGTAGGTATACATCAGTTCTATAGAGCGATATGAGTTATGATTAATTATACGAGTAAATTATCGATCTCTTTGTATATGACCAAAAACTTTCTATTCAATTGATATGATTTTTTCATCTTACAAACTCATTATCTCCATAGTGAACTCTAAAATATTTCTTGTATCATAGATCTATCAAACCGTGTTAACTTCTTCGTCAGTCAGTGTTTACTTCACTCTCAAAAGGTCCTATTTTACCTCTAATATAGGTAACAAGCTCTTTGCTAAGCATTCTGAAATTATTTGAATTTACACTTTTCACTTTCATTTAAGAAGTCATAACACCTTCACTTTATTTCATACTCATCGTCATCTCTTTCATCTAATTCTCTTTGGTCAGAAATAAATTTCATCAATTTATATAATTCATTTTCGAATTTCTAGATCAATTTTAAGACTCTATTGAAAGAAACTTCACGAATATAATTATACAATTCATTCACTGTATTTCTATTTATTCACGAAATTCTGCTGGCACTAGTTACGCTTAAATCTTCACAAAAAAGCCTGATTAATTCTCTCGTTTTCTTAACTTCTAAATGAGAATTTTTTCTATAAGGGTTTTTAATAGTCATGACCTAGTATATTGTTATGCTAGCATGGTGTCAACTAGTCTAGACCCTTTCTTTTTCTCACATTGTAGAGAAAGTTAAAAAATTACATCAATAGAGGTCTGTTAAAATATGAATTCCCATAGAATATAATTAGAAAATAATGAATTTAAATCTATATTTAGTACAAATTATTACCTCAAATTGGATTATACTAAAATGGAATATTTCATTTGGTTACTGCCTTTAATGGAATTAATTTTACATTTGCTTTTCATACATACTTTTGTGTTAAGCGCTCTAGTCAAAGCCCAAATCAGCCATGAGGAGCAATTCAGTATTTAAATAGTTCAAGATAATCATGAATATCTTCAACTTCGACACTCTTTTTGAAAGTTTTAGCTTGGTTTACAAGTTGATCATAACGATGTTCTCTTTGAGCTCACGTAGTAATCTCCACTCACTTATATAATAAGTCAAAACTTCTGGTTAACCCAGTTTCAGAGTCGACCATATGATAAAATGGTCTAAATTCAGTTGGATAATCAATCAAGAAAACAAAATCTGAATTGAACTTCTCTTTAACATATTGTCCAATTAATTTTTCTCATTCTGGATCAATATCTTTTCATTCTGGCACGTTATGATCATACTTACTAATAAGTATTTCTTTTGCATCTGATAAAGAAATCCTGGGAAAATCTGGTAATCATTTTACAATATTATCAGAATTTCATTCTATATCATTCCTTACTTTATCAGCTGTTTGAATTACATTCTTAAGCATTTCTTCTAGCAAGTCCATTACATGATGGTGATTTTGTCATGATTTTAAAACCATTTCTCAATCTACAGAAACAAATTCAGCAAGATGGCGGCTTGTTCTGGATGGATCTGCACGAAAAGCTTTACTAATATCAAATGTTCTATCAAATCAACTAGCAATCATCATTTGCTTTGCAAACTGTGGACTCTGTGCCAAAAATGCTGGTTGTCAATAGAAATCAAGTTCAAAAACCTCAGCACCTCATTCGCTTGCAGTTCATATTATTTTAGGGGACCAAGACTTAATAAATTTCTTTTCTTTAAAATAATCAACCATAGCTAATTCAATAACTGTTGCTAACTTAAATTGATCCTGAAACTCAACTTTCCTTAATTGTAAATGACGATATTTCCTAGCAATATCCATTTCATTTCAATCATCTAACACAGGCAATAGGTCTGCTTTTGTTTCTACTAGAATTTTTTCAACATGAATTTCATAGTTTTCTATTCTAGCATCTTTAATATTTGCTGCATGTTTCTTTCAAGTAAAATATAGATATGATCATGGTGATATTCATGAAATATCATCTCATTCACTATTTTTGAAACTTACCAGTTGAAGCAATCATTCCGTTGTCTTTAAGTGCACAAATGCAATTTTACCCATGTCCTTTATTTTATCGACATAACCCTCTCAAATCACTTCTGTATTCATGTTATATAGTATATATAAAAGTGTATGCGCAATAAATATAGCTTTATTATCGCTGTTGTCAATATTTAAATTCACTAATCAATAAAAAAATGATACCTAAAGAAAATGTAGTTAAAAGATATTGCATTCCACTTTTTATTAATAATATTTGTTGAATATATGATTATTTTAATTTTAGTTCATTTAGATGAAAAAACTCACTAAATTAGATATTTATGATAATTCCATTGTTAACTTATCTAATGATTTTAGAGCACATTACGGGCTAAAAACTGCTCATAAACCATTAGGGATAGCACTTAAAAAGCATATTGTGTTTATTTTAATTGATGCAATGTGAATAAATATACTAAAAAAATATAGTAATTTTATGAATGATAACTTATTAAAAACAATATTTAGTGTCTTTCCCTCTACAACAACTGCTGCCATAACCTCAATACATACATGATTAAGCCCCTATGAGCATGGAAATATTTCACGAATCACTAACATGAAGGAATATTGAACTACAGGATCTCCTCTTCCATTTATAGATAGAACTTACAGTAAAATAAATAGAAACACGTGAGACGAGTTTTTCGATTCTACATTTGATTATTATCATTTATCAAATAAAAACATTTACGAACCAATCAAAAACTGTTATGCTTATTTGCCTGAGTGAATATTAGATACATATTACACAAAATCTTACTTAAAGTGATGTGACTGAATATACGGTTGTTCTAGTTTTCTAGATGAGAATACGATATCACAAATTTGCAATAATATAAAAAAATCAAAAAACACTTTTCAGCACGTGTACTGGGACAGGTTAGACAATATACAGCACGAATTCTGAATCCACTCTGAGCAAGTGAATTATGAAATAAAGAAAATAGATGAAAAATTAGAATGCCTAGTCAACAAATTTAAAGAAGACGCACAATCTGATATTAGTATAGTAATAACTGCAGATCATTGACACACTTGTGTTAAAAAAGAAGATGAAATAGATCTTAATGAAATAAACTATCTTCCAGGTTTACTAACAATCCCTGCAACTGGAGATTCAAGAGTTGTTTTTTTATATCCAAGGGAATGAAAAAAGAACCTACTACTTTCTAAGCTTGAAAAAGATAGTAAAAAGTTCCACATATTGACGAAAGAAGAATTTATTAAATCGTGATTATTATGATGATGAGAAATGCATAAATTCTTAGAAGATCGTATTTGAGATATCAATCTTATAGCCAAAGAAAATTACCGATTTTGAAATTACTTAATAAACGAAAAAGATTTTTATGAGCCAGGAATTCATTCAGGTCTTTCAGATGATGAAATGAATGTTCCTCTAATAATGATAAATCTATAAATTAATATTCATTTTTCTCTCGATATATTTTTTTATATTTTTTCCTTCAGCTTCTGATAAATATCAGTTATCAATTCAATAATTGAGAATCTTATGATAATTTTTACTTATCCATTCTTTGATAGTCGTAGTATTTAAGTAGTCTAATGGATCAAAAATTGAGGCGTAGATTCAATATTTTCAAGCGTTAGACATTCATGCACTAACCTCTTCTAAAGGAGCAAGTATTGGCGCTTGACTTGTAAACCAAAAAACAGTCAAGATAAAAAAATATCATAAATTACAAGAATCTTCAACCGTATCTTGAACAGTAAGGACTCTATATTCATATAACAATGTTTTATTATCTTCTAATAGTTTAAGTTGCTGAAAAACCCATGAAGTCTCTCTACTAACTTCATATGCATTTCTTTCTATATCTTCACAAATCTTGTAATCAACAATATGATCTCAACTATTTAATTTTCTAAAATAGTCTGTAGCTTTATTTATATAAGGGAAAAGACCTGCATTATCACTCCCAGAAATATAATTTTTTGAATTAAAAAGACCTACTGCAAGCCTCACATCTCTATTTTCTAATTCTCCATTACAATAAGATGCATTTGAAGAAAGCCCATAAAAAATAGGAGACAACATCGTAGAGTAGTTATAAAAGTTCTTTAATTCTGAGGGATTTCTTAATCTAAGATTAACGTGGATTCAACTAATAAGAGCAAGTGATCCATATATATCTTTAAGCTTCAGTTCTTGTCATGATTTTTTCCTAATACTAAAAGAATTATTATCTTTTGATAATTTTTTTTTTCAAAAGTTTCTTTCAATAAGGTACTTATCAGATTGATTAAAAAAATCTTCATTATCAAAATAATCATCAGAAATATTAGGAACTATTCATTTATAAATAAATTTCATTCATCTTTTTGAATAGTAACTTTGCATATCTTTAGATATAAGTTCAATTTTTGATTTCATTAATTCAAGAGATCAAATTTCTAGTACTCATATCGGTCACGATATCTCTAGTTGGAATGTTCAAGATTCTCCTCACACATAATCTTTACCTAGTGCAAGATAATCTTTACTTGCTCAAGGAACTGCAAAATCATTTTGATCTACAATGAATCATTCGATTTCAAGTCAATAAGTAACTGATTCGGATCATGCAGAATCTATCACTTGTTCATAACGATCAATAAACTTATCAAATAATATTTTTTGCATATTTGATGAATAAAAAATCTAAAACCAAACTTCTATTTCATTTCAAACTTGGCGGAAATGACAAACTAATGTAATTCTGTCAGTAGATCAAGAAAATGGTTTTATCCCATGAAACGTAAATCAAGAAAAAACCATAGCTTGTCATGGTTTATGAGTAAGTTCATTTGAAGGAAGTCAAAAATCCTGACTCTCGTCATAAATATGAGAATTAAACTTTCTTGGTTGAAATATAGTCTCTCATCATTCTTGTGGTGGCTGTAACATAACTAAAAGAGTAAATATCTCAGAGTCGACCATCTTGGGATTAATCGAAATGTCTCCACTCTCATAAACTCCATTAAATGTTCATTCTAGATCAAAATGAAGAATTCATCACTTTTTTGAAACATGTTTTCAGATAGGGAATTTTTGAATTCAAAATTTGGTAAATCATTCTCTTTGCTGAACATCAGAACCCGTCATACTATTTATTAATTTCCTTATAAGAGGAAAAACTTCAGGAAAATATTGATTAATTATTTTATTTTCTTCAACAGTTAATCAAAAATATTTTTTTGCTTCACTTTCTTTTAAAATCAGACTGTCATTAAATCATGTATAAAATCATCATAAAAATTCTTCTTGCTCTCAAGAAAAACTTTGTTTCCATGGTCTTCAAGTCAATTCTATTTTTTTTAAAATCTTTTCTGCTCCATTTTTTCACAAAAAGTCTTCTATGATTAATATATTTCCCTTTTTTAGATTTAATTCATCTGATTGATCTACATTTGATAGGTTCTTTCTTATAATTGTGTTAGCTACATTCCCACTATCAATAGCTGAATAACATTCAAGATATGATAAAATCCTGTTATTAAAATCATTGAACCTTTCTGTTTCATATAAGTCATTATCAGATTTATTTTTAACTAATAGTTTTATAAATTCTGATTTTGCAAACATTATCAAATTTTTAATATCTCAATATAGCTCAGAATGATTTCAAGAGATTAAACGGGAATAATTATGAAAAATATTTATATCTAATATGCTTTTTACATTAACCAAAGAAAGGTAATACTCTTTTTCAGAAGTAATTAGTTTTTTATGGAGAATGTACATTAATTTTGTAAAAGAATCCAGAATTTTATTAACTGAATATGTAATATTTACTATATCCTTTACCAAGTGAGCATTAATAAATTTACTGCTATATTCATATACTCTTCTTAGTTCTACTTCTGCTGATCTTAACTGCAACTCTTCATTGTTGATAACTTTTCTAATCTCATCCTTTAAGTGATTAACATAATCTTGCCCCTTTAAAATTAGAGCATCTTCAAGTAATGATCAATACCAAAGAGCTAGATCATAACTTCACATAACATCCGAAATAATATTTTTCTGAGAAGTTATATAACCATATAGTAAACGAGGAATATTATCCTGATATACTATGTCTATTACTTCACTATCAAAATTCTCGTTTTTAGTCAATATTTCAAAATCGAAATCACTAAATGGCTTTAATTCATTTCTTGATCAGCTTCAAGTATGAAGAATTGCTAATATTTCATCATTTTTTATTCATCCATTGACTATAAGTCTTTCTAAATCTCAAACTAGATGCTTTATTCAAATATTTTTTTTAAAATTCATTTTTAAATTATTAGATAAAGCACATTTTATAATACATTTTTCATTATTAAATATATTAATTCTAATAACTCCAAGTATACCTGAAAAATTACTTCTATAACTTTAAATCAAATAAAACTATTTACCTTGTTTTTCAGAATTCGTATCACTATTCTTAAAGGCCCTATTTACAAAAACCCTACGTTCTCAAGAAGTTATTGGTTTGACTCCATGAATTGCCTCACGATGTGTTGGAAACACAAGTACATCTCAAATATCTAATTTAAAAGACTCTCTCAAAATAGGGAAATACAACTCTCATCAACAATAATTTAACTTATTTGACAGTCAAAGTACGACCGTGTAATCTCATAAAATAATCGGTTGTCCATTTCTAGCTGATGCATAAATTTCCTTTAATCCATCCACCTCATCATAATGTGGCTTAAATCATATACCTTTTGAGTATTGATAAATCACTCATTGCTGCTTAATTATTGGAATTAAAACATCAGCCAATTCACTTTCAAGAACCGATATTAATATTTCATTATATTCAGGTAAAGTAGAAGCAAATTCCGAATCTCTAAATTTTTCATTAATTTCTCATTTAAATCACCTTCTTCTTTTTATACATGAATCGAAAAACTCATTTAATTTTTCACATTCATTTTTATCAATTATTCAATCAAAAAAATATATTTGATTCATATCATTTGATTTTATAAAATGCTTACGTCTAAAATAATACTTTACTAACTTAAGTCAATACAATTTAGCGAAATATTGTCAACTACTCTAACCCTTATATAAATCAAAAGCTCTCTACCTTCTTCATTCTGCAGTCTAATTTCCTCTATCTACCTCAAAAACTCCTTAAAATCCTTCTTCGTCTCAAATTCCATAAACACTGAAGCGAATCTTACGTAGGCGATGTCGTCCTCATCTCTGAGCATATCAAGAACATCCTCTCCTATAGTTTTAGATTCGATTTGTTTTCCGCTCCCAGATCGCTTGTTTTCTAGCTTTGAGATAATCTCATCGATTCTTTCTAGTGAGAAATTATTTTTCCCAAAAGCTACTACGAGAGCCCTTTTGAGTTTGTCTCTGTCATACATTTGTTTGGCTCCATCTCTTTTGATCACGATCAAATCAGTCACGGCTACTTTTTCATAGGTCGTGAATCTCTGCTGACAGTATTCACAAGATCTTCTTCTCCTGATCCCCAAACCATCCTCTACTACTCTAGAGTCTATCACTTTCGTATCCATATTCGCACATGCAGGACATTTCATTTTGCTAATTGAGAATGTAAAATATCTTGGTAGTTCGTCATTCAGAATCGGATGATGCTCCATGACTGAAAGGAATGGTTTGCATCATGCGATGTGGAATCCAGTCAGTCGCAAGGATTACTATGAAATATTATTCTTAATCACGGTTTGATCACTTAGATGATAGGATAAATCGTTATGGGTTGTCTCGAGACCCTGGATTCCACGTCGCATTATTCTACTCACTCGTAAACTCGTGAAGAACAATCCGACTCTGAATGACGACTCTTCTTCATTCTTTATTCTTTATTCTCAATCTTCAATTAATATCAATTCCGATTGATTAATTGGACACAAAATATTGTGTCCCTTCATTCTCAATTATTTAGGCACTAAATACCTCTTATTACAATACGAAATATTCTTTAAAAATCACCTAAATCGAACAATATCTTCTCACTTTATTTCTTGCAGAAGTGCTCTTTTGTTCTTCTGGTCAATAAAATCAGATCGATTTGAAAGGGCGAGTTCGAAGTATTCGCTATTTTCGTCTAGCATCATCCATTGTTGGAGAATATCTTGGTATCTATCTAGGATATAGTCTAGCATCGCTTCAAAATCCTGTCTAAGACTAGGTCCCACCATGAGAATATCGGTGATAAAGACATATCTTAGAAGATCTGGCTCCAGACTTGTCGGATGTGCTTCCTGGATCTGTGAAACGTAAGTCAAGTATAAAGCAAAGCCAAACAGTGTTTCCCTAAGTGTTGAGAAAATACCCACGATGGCCAACTCAGAATAATGAGCATCTAGGTG
>CALLPO010000066.1 GCA_938015605.1 uncultured Candidatus Altimarinota bacterium
TATTGACTTGTGAATACAGTTGATTTTAAAAATCTTATTCCAGAAAATAGTCCAATAATTGTCAATGCAACAAGTTTAAGAAGTGAACTTCACCATACTCCAACAATTCAGAGTGTTTCTAAAAAAGCTATTGTTGAAAACTTATGAGGATGAAGCATTACAGAAGATTCAGAGAAAACTAAATTTTCAGTTTTAGTTTTATTTATAAATAATAAAGCAAGAGTATTACTAAATCTATCTTGAGATGCACTGCATAAGAGATGATATAGAGTTGAAGCTTGAGAGGCTCCAATTAAAGAAAGTTTAGCAGCTGGATTAGTGTTATTATCAGGTTGGAGATTTAAAGAAAATTTCTATGATATTTTTTGTGGGAGTTGAACTATTTGTATTGAGGCAGCTTTGATTGCTAGAAATATCGCTCCATGACTGAAAAGAGAATTTTCTATGGTAGATTTAGGTCTAATATCAAGGGAAACAATGTTAGACTTAAAAGAAGAAGCTAGGTCAAAAAAATATGATTGAGAGTATAGAATTTTCTGAACTGATATAGATAATGAACTAGTGTGGGTTGCAAGTGAAAATGCTAAAAGAGCGTGAGTTGAAGATAGCGTCCACTTTGAACAAAAAGACTTTAGAAAAGCACTCTTTAACTTTGCCTCTAATTGAGAAGAGGTTACTTGAACTCTTGTTTCTAACCCTCCATATGGATTAAGAATTTGAGAAGAAGAGAAATTAGAATGAATGTATAAAAGTATAGATTCTATTTTTAGAAAAAATGAAGAACTCTGAGGTGGTTTTATCTCAAATTATGAAGAATTTGATAATTTTGCTCAGAAAAATTTTTACAAAAAAAGAAAGCTCTATAATTGAGCTGAAAAATGTTATTTTTGGAAGAAGAAGTAATCTTGTGAAGTCATAATAAATATTTATTTATTATGACTTTTATTCTCATTAAGTTCTTCTTTATTTAGAGGGCATTCTAGTTTTAATACTAACAATAATTTACAGGTTGTTTTTTGAATATTTTTTTGAATATTTTGTACTATAGTTTTTCTTTTTTTAAGTGTTTCAAAAAATCTTTGTTCTAAATAAGTTCTTAGAACCCTATGAAAAGTAGATCTATTTCTAAGGGCTAAATCTACTCATACAGTATTATTTATTGATATTATATGCTTATTCTTAGCTTCTGTTAAATCTGGAGCTAATTGATAATAATTAAATATAAGACTAACCATTATGTATCACTCAAATCAAACTATAGGTATTGCTGTGACATTTGGTGTTATTAATATTGGAATATTGATTAATGCTTTTCATAGTTCAGAAATCTTTTGAGTTGTTGAATTATCGTTTTCAAAAAAATAATCGATTTGTTCATCCCAAGCATATCTGATTACAGAATAATTAAGTAATGAATAAAGCTTATTTTTTACTTCTTCAGATAATATAGAAGTTTCATCTTCACTTCAGAATATATGTTCAAGCTGTGAATTTGTTATACTGAAACCTTCAGTGTATAATTCTTCCGATGAAAATGAATTAGCTGATATTTTACTATTATGTGTATTTAACATCTACTTAATTACAAGTTATTAATTTTATTTTAAGTATAAATATATGAAAGTCAATTTAATGTATTTCAACATTATTTTCTCAATTTAAGTCTAATTTTTCAAATATTTAAATTTTCAATTTCTTTTATAACTATTAGTAAATTACAGTATGGCTTCTAAGAAAACACTTATCTCTCTTTGACTATGAATTTTTCTTGTACCATCCTCAAATTATAAAAGGTAAATATTTATTCACAATCCAAATAATAGGAATCAGAAAGACTATTGTAATTACAAACTGTGTGAATCACTCAAAGTATCAACGATTATATTGTAATAATCCAAAAGAAAGAAAGTGAATATTTTCAATGATTTCAACTTTTATCCATTCAAATCACAGAATAATTATTGAATTCTTTCAGAAGAAACTAAGAATTTTGTTTGATCAAATATTTTTTGAAATTATTGCAAATGTAAGGAATCCAACTAGTGAATTTAGAATTAGAAAAATATAATTTCAGTATGAATTTGTAGATATATTTACTGAATTAAGTGTGTAATATTGTAATAGTAAAATTAATGGTATTGCTCAAAGGTGTTGTAGTTTTATTTTATCAATCACCTTGAATATTTCATCCTTAAATGTATGAGCTAAACCATAAAATAATGTCATCATTAATGCTATCTCTGCAGACCAAGGTAACCTAAAAATTGTATATTTACTCTCAATAAAAATTAATAATGAAAGTAAAATTAATAATATTATTTTAATAAGTTTATTTTTGAAAATATAATTTATTCCATAATAATATATACTTGTTAAAAATAATGCTGGAAGAAACCAAGTAGATACATTCACAAGATTGAATCCTCCAGTATTATTCATGTAACCTCAATTGTCTCACAAGTAGTCTCAATATATCATTCAGACTGTAAAATCTATTATTCGAGTAGTTGAGAGTTTTCATTCAAGTTTTGCAATTATAAAGAAAATAATATTAAAAAAAATGAATGGAATAATAAGTCTTACAAATTTGTTTTTTAAAAAAACACTAAAAGTAATTTCTTTTTTTTGCTTAAAAAGTAGTCATGATAGTATGAAAAATAATACAACATGGAATGAAAAAATGTATTTAGTAAGAATACTTCATTCAGGCATTACTGTATGTCAGAGGACAATTAATAGTATTCCTAATCATCTAATATTATCTATCCAATTAATTCTCACTATAGTTCAACATTAATTTTTAAATTTAGGTCTAATTTTTTTAAATATTTAATTTTTTCAATCTCTTTTTGGACAATAATTAATTCAGCTGTATATGTCCTTAATAAATTTATAAGGTAAATTTTTTTAAGTGTAGAATTAGATTTTATTTCAATTTTTGTTCATACTTTTACTTGCTTCAAATCATATTCAGGTTCTTTACTTTCGTCACTAATTGTTTCTTCATCTTTCTTAGAATCAACCTCTATTTTCTTATATATTTTTACATTTTCATATACAGGAACTGTATTTTGTGTGTAAATGCTTGTTGATAATTGATTAAGTACAGTGTTTAATTTAGTCAATTGGCTGATTTGTTGAGAAGAAGTTTTATTCTTCATTTTAGTATGTAGTGATTTCATAATTGTAGCTGCTGATCTATCAAGTGATTTTACATCTAAGTTTTTTGGAACTATAAAAACTCCATCAAGAATATCTCTTTGTGGATTTAAAACATATTTTCAATTATAAATAAATGTTGTTGAAGCTCATGCATCAAGATTTAAAGCATTCCAACAACCAAAATCTCTAAGTACAGTAGCAGCAGTATCAATATCTATTGAATAGAGTAAACCAAAATATATTGTATCTCACGATTGATTGCTACATATAAAATTCTTTGTAGCTTTTGCTTTCATTTTAGAATTTATCAACCCTTTCTCATGGTATATGTGAGTCTGAGAAACTCAATTCATTAAAAGAAGAGGGTGATTTGCAAATCATTCAAATATTTCAGATTCTCAACTAGCATTTATAGTATCTGTTTGGAAAAGAAATGGCTTAATATCTTCATTCCACCCAAATACAACTCGATCTCAGGTAGACTTATACGTAGCCTTTTTTTCTCAATTTACATATCTTTCATTGATTGTGTAATTTTTACCACCACACTCAGCATAATCCTTTGGACATTCAAAAACTCAGTTAACTCAAGTGACTCATCATACTGTTCACATTATACTTCTGAGTGTTCCTCAATCATTTGGGTGAACTCATATCTTTATATCATATAAGTTAGAGTTTGTTTTATATTCAATTATTTTAGCTGAATATCAATTTATTTTTCTTTCTATTAATGTATTTGCAAATGTAGATGATAATCATAATACACTGAAAATAATAAAACACAGTACTCCTTTTTTGAACATGTTTTTTTGTTAGATATATACTTGTATTTTAATATACTTGTTTTATGAATAAAGCAAAGATTTTAATTTGAAGATTTAGTGAGTTTATGTTATATTAATGACATTAACATATTAATAACAAAAAAATATTTATGTGAAAAATTATAAAAAAACAATTAGAGAAAATTACTGTTGATAAAAAGAAGTTTGATCTCTGAATGAAAGGGGAATTTACAATTGAATTTGCTAATGATAGCTTCTGACCTTATGAATATAAATTTACTAGAGAAGATTGTTACTTTATTGATTGATTGAATGATAGAGGTTCATCTCTATTTCCATTAAAGAATTCAAAATTTGATAATACAGAAATCTTTCTTGAAAGAGACAGTATTATAATTGCAACATGAGAAAGAGGATCTCTTACTTGAAAATTAAATAAATTTATTGATATCATCAATCTAGAAACTGAAAAAAAATACAGAGTAATGTCAGATGAAGTGAATCTTATTTATAATACGACTGAAAACATTATTATAAATTATATTGATAAAGGTAAGTGAGAAACACTTACTCTTAATGCATTAACACTTGAAGTGGTTACTCATAAAAAAGAAACTATATATGCATTCTTTAAGTGTGTATATTTGGTTGAAAAAAATATTTGGAAATTGTTAGATTTTACTCCAGCAGATAACAATGAGAATGACATTGAGAAGAAATATAAAACATGACACTATTCACTTCAACCTCTTCATGTTAATGGGTTACCTCAAAAGTTTAATAGAGAAAAATTTATTGTTACAACTGAAAATGGGGAAGTAGATGTTTGGGAGAATAGTATTAAATAAAAACTTATGGCTATAAAATTGTTGTTAGCATGAATTATTTGAACAATTAGTTTATTATATTTTTGTTTCTATTGTTATAAATTTAGTAAAGAAAGTCTTTATGAGAAAAGAAAAAAATATAAATCTAAAATGCTTGAATGATTTATTTGAATCATTGTTGCAGGAGTAATTATTTATAATCCATAAAAAATAGAATGAATCTTAGTAAGAATTTTATAAATAATCAGAACTATATTGTTTGAGAAAAAGAATACAAACTTATGTTTGATTATGTTGTTATTCATATAAAAGAGTTAAAGAGTTCTGCAGGTATTTTTATTATACCTGTGATGATTTGAGTAATGTGGTTTGCTTGATTTCTTTGAGATAAATTTCAAAATATGTCACTTTTTTTCTGAATATTATTTTGATCTATCATATTACTAATTTGATTTTATTTTTTATATAAAAAATGGATGATTAAATATTTTAGAAAAAAATATACTGTTTATAAAAAATATCCAAGAAGACTAAAATCAATTATAAACAAAGGTTATGAATTAAGAGACACTAATAATTTCTGGGTTCAAAAAAGTTTTAGAGAAAAATACTTCATTATAGTTAGTAAAAAGTAATTATGAAACTTACAAAAAATATTTTAAATAATCAGAACTATATTTTATGAGAAAGAGAATATAGTAAAATGTTTGATTATGCATTTATTCATTTAAAAGAACTAAATAGTGCTATTTGACCTTACTTAGAAACTATATATATAGGTGTGTTTGCTTTTATTATATATCTGTGAACTAAGTTTGAAGATAAATCAGTATTTTTTTTCGGATTATTACTTTTTTTGATTTGGGTTGTTATTATTTATACTATCTATAAAATTATAGTAACTAAGCATTATAGAAAAAATTATATTGTTTACAAAATTCATCCAATGAATTTGAGTAAAATTATTATAAAAGGTATTCAGAAAACATTATGATCTGATTATGTAAGTCAAAAATTTTTTAGGGATAAGTACTTTGTAGTAATAAAAAAATAATGAAACTAACAAATAATCTTCTAAATAATCAAAATTATGTTTTCTCTAAAAAAATGAGAACACATATTTTATCAGGATTTCCTAAAAGAAAAATTAGTGATTATAGAAAGAGGAAATGGATAAATAACATTATATTTGTTGGAAAAGAAGAGTTACCTATACATATTTATCATAAAATATTAGGATGGATATTATGAATTATATTTCTTTGATTTTTATTTTTTGCTGCAAAACCATTCTTTTTCCTTATATCATT
>CALLPO010000067.1 GCA_938015605.1 uncultured Candidatus Altimarinota bacterium
GCCTGGTGCCACTAATATGATGACCTGAGTAGCATATGCTCAACTTGGAGGTATGCCAGTTATGGTTATTACTGGTCAAAAACCAATTAAAAAGTCTAAACAATGACTTTTCCAAATAGTAGATGTTGTTTGAATGATGAGACCATTAACTCAATATTCTCAAACGGTTGTTTCAGCTCATATGCTCCCATATATGGTAAATACTGCTATTAAGACAGCAGAAGAAGAAAAACCTGGAGCTGTTCATATTGAACTCCCAGAAGATATTGCAGCAGAAGAAATTGATATAAGACCTGAAGATATTCCAAAAATACCATATTCAAGACGCCCTGAAATTGATGAAAAAATGCTTATCACCTTGGTTGATAAAATAGAAAAAGCTAAAACTCCAGTAATACTTCTTTGATCTGCAGCAAATAGAAAGAGAGTTACTAAATATATTACAAAATTTATTGAAAAACATAATATACCCTATTTTGCAAGCCAGATGTGAAAATGAGTGGTTGATTGATGTGAAGATCAATACCTATGAACAGCAGCACTTACAGAAAAAGATTATATTCATGATATTTTAGATAAATCAGATCTTATTATTTCTGTGTGATATGATAGTGTTGAAAAACCGACTCAAGTTATTTCTGATTGAAAGACAGAAGTAGTTCATATTAATTTTGTAAACACATCAATGGATAGTGTATACTCTCCATCTCTTGAAGTTGTTTGAGATATTTGAAATACTTTTTGGAGACTTGAGGAAAGTGAAATTAATACAAGTAACTGGGATTTTGAAGAAATGTATGCAATGAGAAAGACTAATAAGGAAAAAGTTATATGAAATATTTCTCTTGAGGATGACATTGATATTATGATGCCAAGAAGATTGGTTAATGATGTAAGAGAATGTTTAGGTGATGATGACATTTTGACTCTTGATAATGGACTCTATAAAGTATGGTTTGCAAGAAATTATCCAGCATATACTCCAAATACTATTTTACTTGATAATGCTCTAGCTACAATGGGGGCTGGTTTCCCTTCTGCTATGGAAGCAAAAAGATTGAATCCTGATAAGAAAGTTGTATGTGTAACGGGGGACTGATGATTAGTTATGAATCTGTGAGATTTAGAAACATTAGTAAGATTAAAATTAGATATAGTTGTAGTTGTTCTAAATAACTATAATTACTGAATGATAAAATGGAAACAAGAATGATCTTGATTTGATGATTATGGTTTAGATTTTGGGAATCCAAATTTTGTACAATTAGCTGAGAGTTTTGGATGAACAGGTTTCAAAGTAGCACACAAAAATGATTTTAAACCAACTCTAGAAAAATCTTTACAAATAAAGTGATTAGTTATAATAGACCTAGACTTTGATTACCCTCAGGAGATAAAATAGAGTGATATAAATATATAATTTAATCAGAATTTGTATGTGAAAATCAGTAATAATTAGAAATATTGCACAAATAGAAAAAGAATCTGCACATGATTGAAGTGGTGCAAGGAAATTATTATTATCACAAGAGGATAATATTTCTGAAAATATTGAAGCAATGACAAAGTGATATTTGCAACCTGGGAAAACTTTTGATTGGCATTCTCATGAAGGAATTGATGAATACTTCTTTGTAACTCAATGAAAAGGGACTATTACTTTTGAAGATTGAAGAGAAGTTGATTATTCAGTTGATAGTTTCATATATATCCCAGCTGAACTTAAACATAAAATTGAGGCAAAGTGAGATGTAGAAAATATTTTTTATTTTACTAGAATTTACAATAAATAAATTATGCCTAAAACAATACAATCAGTAAATCCATATAATGGAGAAGTAAATTGAGAATTTGAATTATTAAATGAGGGGCAACTTGATGTGAAAATTGAGAAGGCTCATGAAGCATTTTTGCAGTGGAGGGAAACAAGTTTTGATCATAGAAAAACAATGTTTCATAAATTGGCTGATGTGATTGATGCAGATGTAGAAAAATATGCAAAACTACAAACAATTGAGATGTGAATGTTGTATTGAGCTTCAATTAATGGACTTAAATGAACTGCTAATTTAATTAGATGGTTTGCAGATAATGCAGAAAAATTCTTGTGAGCAGAAGAGTTTGATGAATATGGGACTAAAGGAGTTTCAATACATGAACCATTAGGAGTTATTTATGGAATATGACCTTGGAATTTTCCTTATAATCAGGTACTTAGAGCAGCAGTTCCAAATATTATTGCAGGAAATACTACTGTGTATAAGCATGCTTCAAATGTTCCATTATGTGGACAACAAATTGAGAATTTTTTCAGAAAAGCTGGTTTTCCTGAGGGAGTGTATACTAATATTTTTATATCTTCTTCTCAATCTGAACATATTATTTCAAATGAAGTAGTTAGATGAGTTAACCTTACTGGCTGAGAAAATGCCTGAAAAGCAATTTGATCTTTGGCTTGAAAATATTTAAAGCCATCAGTTTTAGAGCTGTGAGGAAATGATCCACTACTAATTCTAGACCATACAGATACACAAAA
Organism: uncultured Candidatus Altimarinota bacterium; assembly: GCA_938015605.1. GTDB lineage: Bacteria > Patescibacteriota > Gracilibacteria > BD1-5 > UBA6164 > CALLPO01. The sequence continues at coordinate 2,537 of CALLPO010000067.1, forward strand.
AATGGTTTCTCTTACCCAAGCATGTAGATTTAATGATGGAGGGCAAAGATGTAATTCTTCTAAAAGATTTATAGTATTAGAAAAGGATTATGACACATTTGTAACCTCTATGAAAGGCTTTGTTGAGAATCTACAAATGTGAGACCCAATGGATATATCTACACAAGTTCAGCCATTAGTTAATAATAGTGCAGCTAAATTTATACATAATCAGGTGCAACAATCAGTTCAATGATGAGCTGAACTCATCATTTGATGAAAAATTCTATGAGAACAAAAATCTTTTTATACTCCAACTATTTTGTCTGATGTTAAGAAGTGAATGGAATGTTATGATAGTGAAATTTTTGGTCCAGTAATGAGTATTATTAAATCAACAAGTGTTGAGGAATCAATTCAGATTGCTAATGATAGTGAATATTGACTTTCAGCAGTAATTTATGGAGATAATGATAATCAATGTAGAGAAGTAGCAAAACAACTTGAATGAGGAATGATTTTTATTAATCAAATTGCTGGTTCAAAAGCACATCTTCCTATGGGATGAATTAGAAAATCTTGATACTGAAAAGAGAATGGTCCAGAAGGACTCAGATCATTTACTAATAAAAAAATAATTATTTATTAAAATAAGTTCAATTTTTTACAAACAAAATAAATAATGTTATTATATGAATATAACATTATTTTTTTATATAAAAATTATGCAAACTATATTTAATAGAGATCAATCACTTCACCTTTTGTGTGATGATGTGACTCATAAAGAGAAAGGATTATTTCATATTATTCCTTTCAAATTATTAAGACATACAGATAGTGTAGATTTTCATTCAATCCCATACTTAGACCATGTGAATGCAATGGAAAGAGTTATTCATGAAGACTGAGCAAAATCACCAGGGAAGGTCTGAAATGTTGCTGAAGGATGGTATATGCATGCTCATCAAGAAGATAATCTTATTACAATTTCAGGAGTGAGACATGTAGAATTATATCATCCTTATTTCTCAAAATGAAAAATTGAAAAGTTTGAGATTTCAAAAGATTATATTAAACACAATTGAAAAATTATTTGTGATGGTCCTTGAATATTAGGATGGCCAACAGGAGTTTATCATAGAAACAGTTCAACAAGAACATCTTCTAGTCTAAACTTATGAATCAGATTTGATTGATTTGATGTAGATACAGAGTTCAATATTTATGAAGTAGATGTTGAGATGTGAGAAGTGCATATGATTAGAGAGTGAAGTTTAGACCAGCCAGCAGCTTTGTAAGATTAACTTTCTTTTAATATAAAAAAGTATAAACTATAATAATAAATTATTATAGTTTTTTTGATTTTATTTTTTTACTAAATGTAATTTAGAGAAAAATTATATTTACCCATTAATAAATAATATGAGATTAGAAAAATTAGACATTCTAAGAGGAGTAGCCATTTTTTTGATGGTGCTATTTCACCTAAATTTTTCACTTGTTTATTTTGGAGAGATTTATATTTTAAATTTTTCTTATCTATTTTGGTGGTTACTTTGAAAAGTCTCGGCACTCCTTTTTATCTTCATTGCAGGGGTTTCATTTTTTTTGGCTGAACAAAAATACAAAGATAAAGTAGTAGAAAAATACAGTAAAATGATTATTGTTCTTATCATTATTGCAGTTTGAATTTCTCTTTCAACATATCTTTTATTTCCAGAACAATATATTAGATTTTGAATTATTCACTTTTTTGCACTGAGTTTTTTTCTACTTTTATTTTGTAGAAAATTTAGGTATTACAATATTTTAATATGAGCAACCATTGTTGCAATATGAATATTTTTTACCTGAGAGGTTAATAATCATTATTTTATTTTTCTTGGTTTTACCTACCCTTGATTTAATTCATTGGATGTATATCCAATATTTCCATACTTTTGAGTCATTCTGTTTTGATATGTAACGGGTCTTTTCCTTAATGATAAAAAGCAATTAAAAATATTATGAACAAAAGAAGAATTATCTTGAATATTTTTATTATTTTCAAAAATGTGAAAAAAGTCTCTCCTTATTTATCTTATACATCCCCCAATAATTACTGGAATTATTTATTATATAAATATAATAAAGTAATTAATTTATAACTAACCTTCCAGTATGAAATATTGATATACAAAAGAAGTAAATCTCAGTTTTGAAGAAGCACTTGATGAAGTAACTCTTTGCCTGGCTGAACAAGGTTTTTGAATCATGACAAAAATAGATGTGCAAGAATCTATGCAAAAAAAGCTCTGAAGAACAATAGAAAAGTACATGATTCTGTGAACATGTAATCCAACCCTTGCATATGAAGCTCTTCAAGCTGAACAAGAAATTGGTTTAATTATGCCTTGTAATGTTGTAGTGTTTCAAAAGTCTGATAAGGTTTTTGTTTCTACAATTCTTCCTACTGTGTGAATAGGATTTGTAGAAAATGAAGAAATTAAAAAGATAGCTGAAACAGCAGAATGATTATTAAAAGAAGCACTTGATAGTATGTTAGCTTAATAATAGAAAAGTTATGAAAAATAATAGGGATAAATTAAAGCAATTTGTAAGTACCAATGGGAAATATGCTTTCATTATTTCGGAAGCAATTTTAACAGAATCATCTTGAGAGGAGTTTATAAATGCATATATGTATGTTATTGAAGATTGAAAGTGCATCAGAGATGAATTGCAGGACACAATATCAAATTGCCAAGATGTTGCAAATGAAATGTATTGAATCAGCATAAACTCATGGAGACCTATTACAAAAGTTGATATTCTTAAAAAATATTGATATAAGTATTATGATTAACTTGATAAAATCATCGAAATAATCAAAACCATAATAATGAAAAATAATTTACCACATATAAGATCAGTAGCTTTATAGTAAATAAAAATTGATAATTTACAAATATTATGCACATAATATACTATGTGCTAAATATAAAAAGCTTACAATTCAATTTTATAGAATGGAATACTGATATACAAAAGACTTGAATCAGTTTTGTAAAAATTGAAAAGATTAGTGAAGTAGCTAAAAAAGCCGAGGAGCAATTAGTAGAAGGTCTTGATAGTATATTAGCATAAAAAGATAATGAAAAATATGAATTTTATAGAAAAATTAGCATCTTATAGATTATGATATTTACTTTCAACAGATTTACCTAGCTTAGCAATTCAATGAATTGAAGAATGATATAAAAGTGAATCTTTGTATACTTTAGCATGACTTAAAGCATGAAATAATAAATTTGAATTAGTTGAATATTTAAATAAAACATTGGTGGAGCTAAATATTAAAAGCCTTTCTAATGAAGAGTTTTTTCATATTCTTTTAAAGTATTATTTAGTTAACTTAAAAAGTAAAAAACTAGATTTTAAATATTGAATGAATCAAATTTACACTAAATTTATAGTTTGAGGTAATTATGACTGATTTAATACTATTAAAAAATTACATTGTAGAGAATTACTTGAGAAATTGGAAAATAATTTTGTCCAATATGAAGAATTCATATGGGAATTGAACACATTATCAGTTTCCTCATTAACTTTTGACAGAAGGTATTTTCTCTTAGAAATCACTAAAAAAATTAAAAAAGAGACATATACAGATATTGATATTTATTTAGATACACTATAAAATATTTCATTATAAGTAAGACATAATCTTACTTGATAAAAAGTATTTATTTCCTACCCTAGGAGTAGATACTTTTTTTATATTTTAAAGACATAAGAATGCAATTTACAGTAATTTGACTTGATTAAAAAGATGAGCAAGCTATGGATAGAAGATTAGCAGTAAGAGAACAACATATTACACTATGAGAAGAACTTCTTGCATCAGGAAATATGTGGTATTGAGCTGCAATTTGGGATGATGAAAAAAATATGATAGACTCTATTCTTATCTATGACTTTAAAGATGAAAAAGAACTTCAAGAATATTTAGATAAAGAACCATATGTTGTTTGAAATGTATGGAAAGACATAACAGTACATAAATGTAATACTAGAGATCCAT
>CALLPO010000068.1 GCA_938015605.1 uncultured Candidatus Altimarinota bacterium
TGATATGTGTTGAACATAGACGTGAATCCGACAGAAGTAGACGTGAATGTCCACCCAAGAAAATTAGAAGTGAGGTTTGCTAATGAGTCTAGTATTTTCAGAGGAATCTATCATGCTATTCAGAGTAGGTTAGAATGAGTGAGTCTAATGAATTTGTGAGATGGAGATGAAAGTGTAGGGGCACCCTTTATGGGTGGCCAGAATAGTGCTGAAAATACAGGATACCCACAAGGGGTATCTCTACAGGGCAATAAAAAACCTGAATATTACACAGGTTCTTGAACAAAGTTTAAATCTTATTCTCCATATAAAAATACCTCTCCAAATCCTGGACAGTGAAAGATTGGTGAAGCTATGAATTTTTCTGAAAAATTACTTGGCTGAACTGCTCCCTTCTCTTGAGAAAGAGAAGGGCTGGGGATGAGTTCTGAATGAGATTTACACTCAACTCCACTTGGAATTATTATCTGACAAATGCACAATAGCTATATCCTTGTTCAAACTGACGAAGGACTAAAAATTTTAGATCAACATGCTCTAGCTGAGAGAATTATTTATGAAAAGTTAGTAAATAACCAATATACAGAAGCTACTCAATGATTGCTTATTTGAGAAAGTGTAACATTGTCTTTGAATGAACTAGACATAATAGACAAACATTCTAGTATATTTGAAGAGATGTGATTTGAGTGGGAAAAACTTTCAAACTGAATAGTGATGATAAACGCTATTCCAGACTTTATTAAGAAGGATAGAATTGTTTCAATTTTCACGTGAGTAATTCAAGATATTGGAGAACTTGGGAATAAAAAAAGTCTTACTTTAGAAGAAGTAAGAAATAAAATTTTTGCTTATGCAAGTTGTCGTAGTGCAATTAAATTTGGACATAAACTCAGTTTATTTGAAATGAATAAACTACTTCACGATAGTGTAATTGATTATTCAGCAACCTGTCCACATGGACGTCCAGTCGTCTTTGATATTTGATTACAAGAACTTCAAGATAAATATGAAAGATAAAAAAGAAAGCTGATTAGCTTTCTTTTTTATTGATATACCCAAGGAGCAACGGCATAGAGAAATGTTCAACTTACAAGAAGCAGTACTAATCAAAGAAGTGATTTGGTAATAAATTCTTTAGACTTTGTTTTCATTCCCTCATCAGCTCATCACATAGAATACATGATTCAACCAATAACTAACATAAGTACTGCAAGAAGACCTGCTATAAATGTAAAATACTTAAGAAGTTTTCACATTATTTCCATGATAGAACTGAATCATGGTTTGATAGTACATTTATACATTCATTCATTACTACTTCAGTCAGGTTCTTTTTTACAACCAGCTCAAGGTACTTTTTCAGTAACATAGATAATTTTTTCATCAGCAGCAGCTTGTGCTTGATTACTTATTCATGTACCAACAAATGTAAATACTGAAATAAGAATGTAGAGGATAATTTTTTTCATGAGTTTTAGATTAAGTATAATTTTATAAATTTATAAGGTCATTTAGGAATGTAAACATTACTACAAGAATAAGTATAGCCATTATAGTATTTATAATTATAGATTTGGCTTTCTTTATTCTGTCTTCATCTCCATTTGAAGTGATGTAATAGTATCCAGATAAAGTTAGGAAGAATACAACAATTGGTCCTGCAAATAGAAGAGCTAAATCAAGTAAGTTTCAAAATAAAGTCGTTCAAGTATTTACTTTTCATGTTATTGCTAGACTTTTCCATGCTTCAATCATTCAAACAAAAACCATTGCAAAAATTGAATAGAGAATTTTATTTTTTGCTTCAGTTACTTTTTCTTCCTTTCCACGTGAAGTCATAATTTTTATTCAAGCCATTACCATAACAAATAATGCTACACCAAAAATAAATACTTCTAAAAATCATACAATTGAGGAAATCACTCCATTAAATCAATCACCTGGAACAATGAGATTAGTTTGTTCTTCTCATGTAAAGTCAATTGTTCAATCATCATTTATTACAGAATTATTGCTATCAGTAGATATCGCAGAATAAATTGTTCAAGGTATATTTATGAATACAAGTGCAATAAGAGAGTACCATAATTGATTTTTAGATTTAGAGAGCTTATCTTCATCTGTTCACATTGAAATAATCATTGTTACTCAAATGTAAACCACATAAATAACAAGGAGTCATTGGATAATAAGCTTTAACACTTTGAGTATTCTAAAACCTAAACTATTAACACTTTCCACAATATTTCAATTTCAGTCAACATGCTCAATTGAAACAGCTGTAATTTTATCAATTCACACTGTTGGGATATTTACAACTCATTCAGCAAAAAGATTTCAAAAACTTAGGAGTAAAAGTAATCAAGTTGCTAAAATAATTTTTTGTAGGTATTTCATAATATATTTTCTAAGGTATTTTTAAATTATTGTACTATATAAGGAAAAAAGTAAGAATTAGATAGTTCATCGTAAGTACAAATATTCAAATGAATATGTATATAATTGATGTTTTTGCTTTCTTGATTTTTTCTTCTTCTCAGTTTGAGAATATTATTTGTACTCAAGCATATATTATCATAATAACAACTGCTATTCACACAAATCAATTTAACCAATTTATAATCTTAAATATTATTCATGCTCATTCTTCAATTTCAGCAACTCATCATGAACATGTAATATTATCATCATCACAGAGTGTTTTTGAATAGGTAGTTTTAACAATGAGTCCAGAGATTTTAATGACAATAAATCAAATAACAGCATAAAATATAGACATCTTTCATGTTTTTGCCTTTTCATCATCTCAAGAGGATGTTACCATTCTGTAGAATGCAAATATTGCAATAGCAATGAAGAAGAAACTTGCAGCGGTTTCTAATAAAGTAATAAGAGGTATAATAATATTTTTTAATAAATCATTTGCTAATCATCAGCTAATTGATTGATTTTGTGTTGTAACTACTAATGAATAGGCAATTTGCATGATAATTATTCATACAGTAATCCATAAAATTCATTTCTTAAATTTCCCAAATTCTTCTTCTGAATTTTCAGTAAAGAGTAAACGTAAAACTATTATAAGAAAATATACTGTAGCAACAGCAAAGAATATATTTTTTAGTGATTTAGCGATTCTGACTAAAAAATAAAAAAATCATTTATCTCACTGAGTGGCATCTACTCAAGTAAAATTATCATCAGTATCATTAAAATTCTTAAGTTTATCATTTCTGGCTTT
>CALLPO010000069.1 GCA_938015605.1 uncultured Candidatus Altimarinota bacterium
ATACATGGTAAATACAGCAATTAAAACAGCAGAAGAAGAGAAGCCATGAGCAGTTCACATTGAATTACCGGAAGATATAGCAGCAGAAGAGATTGATATTAAGCCAGAAGATATTCCTAGAGTTCCATATGCAAGAAGACCAGAAATTGATGAAAAAATGCTTGCAATTTTGATTGAGAAAATAGAAAAAGCAAAAACTCCTGTGATACTCATGTGATCAGCTGCTAATAGAAAGAGAGTTACAAAGTATGTAACAAAGTTTATAAAAAAACATAATATGCCATACTTTGCTAGTCAAATGGGGAAATGAGTAGTTGACTGATGTGAAGAGCACTATTTGTGAACAGCCGCTTTAACAGAAAATGATTATATTCATGAGATTTTGGATACAGCTGACCTGATTATTTCTGTATGATATGATAGTGTTGAAAAACCAACTCAAGTTATTACGGAATGAAAAACGGAAGTAGTTCATATTAACTTTGTAAATACTTCTATGGACAGTGTCTATTCTCCATCTCTAGAAGCAATATGAGATATTTGAAACACATTTTGGAGATTAGAAGAAAGTGATATTGATTCAAGCCAGTGGGATTTTGAAGAAATATACGAAATGAGAAAAATCAATAAACAAAAACTCATGTGAAATATTTCTCTAGAAGATGATAGTGAAATTATGCAACCAAGAAGGCTTGTAAATGATGTGAGAGAATGTCTTGGAGATGAGGATATTTTAGCTCTTGATAATGGACTTTATAAAGTATGGTTTGCAAGAAATTATCCGGCATACACTCCAAACACTATTTTGCTTGATAATGCACTTGCAACCATGTGAGCTGGTTTTCCTTCAGCTATGGAGGCAAAGAGACTTAATCCAGATAAAAAAGTAGTATGTGTAACGGGGGATTGAGGTTTAGTAATGAATCTCTGAGATTTAGAAACTCTTGTCAGATTAAAACTTGATATTGTAGTAGTAGTTTTGAATAATTATAATTATTGAATGATTAAGTGGAAGCAAGAAGGATCTTGATTTGATGATTATGGACTTGATTTTGGGAATCCAAATTTTGTTCAATTAGCTGAAAGTTTTGGTTGAACAGGTTTTCAAGTTGAAAATAAAAATGATTTTAAACCAATCTTGCAAAAGTCTTTACAAATGTCTGGACTAGTTATAATAGATCTGAGCTTTGATTATCCTCAGGAGATAAAGTAACTTTAGATTGATTTAAGAGAAGGAGGTTACTATGTGAGTATATATTATATAAATAAATACATTATGCTTCATAAAGTATCCTTATTTACTTGCCCAAAATGCTCTTTTGAAAAAGTAAAACTTGTCAAAACAAAAGCTTGTTCATTAAATTTTCAATGCAAAAGGTGTAAACATATATGTAGTGTATTTGAATGTCAAAAATATTTATTTGTAAAAACATAATAACCTAATTAATTATAATAAAATATGCCAAAAACTATACAATCTCAAAATCCATTTAATGGAGAAACTAATGGAGAATTTGAACTATTTTCTCAGGAAGAAATTCTAGAAAAAATTAAAATAGCTAACACAGCTTACCAGAGTTGGAAAGAGACAAGCTTTGCTGAAAGAAAAAAGTTATTCTTACAACTAGCAGATGTTATTGACCAAAAAAAAGAAGAACTAGCTAAAATGCAAACTATAGAAATGTGAATGCTTTATAGTATGTCTCTTGCTTGAATAGAAGGATCAGCTAATCTTATTAGATGGTTTGCTGATAACGCTGAAAGAGTGCTCTGAGATGAAAAATTTGATTACAATGAAGAAACTAAGTGAAAGTATATTTATGAACCAATTGGTGTTTTATACTGAGTAGCACCATGGAACTTCCCGTTTAATCAAGTTTTGCGTGCAGCTGTTCCAAACATCATTGCATGAAATGTTCAGATTTATAAACATGCTTCCAATGTTCCAATGTGTTGAGCTATGCTCGAAGAATTATTTTTGAGAGCTTGATTCCCAATATGAGTATATCAAAATTTATTTATTTCTGGAAGAGATTCAGATTTTATTATGGAGCAAAAAGAAGTAGTGTGACTCAACTTAACAGGCTGAGAAAATGCATGAAGAGTGCTTGGATCAATTGCTGGTAAAAATCTTAAACCCTCAGTACTTGAACTTGGATGAAATGATGTGTTTATAGTTGCTAAAAACTCTAATCTTGATGAAATAGTTGATTGGGCAATTACATGAAGAATGAGAAATGGGGGACAAGCTTGTACTGCAGCAAAGAGGTTTTTAGTATTAGAAGAGTATTATAAAGATTTTGTGGAAAAATTTGCAGCTAAAATGGAAGAAATGACTCTCTGAGACCCACTTCTTGAATCAACCACTATGCAACCACTATGTATGAGTTGAGCACTTGATGAAGTCGATGCTCAAGTTAAAAAGGCTATTAGTGAGTGAGCAAGATTAGTAACATGATGAGAAAAAACTACTGTTGATTGAAAAGGATTATTCTATAAGCCAACCCTTTTAGCAGATGTAACTGAAGATATGACAAGCTACCAAGAAGAAGTATTCTGACCAGTAGCAAGTGTTATTAAAGTAGCAAATATGGATGAAGCAATCTATCACGCTAATGCAATTGATTTATGACTTGGAGGATGTATTTTTGGTGATAATCATGATGAATTGGTTGAAGTATCAAATAAGATAAATACTTGAATGATGTTTATTAATAAAACAGTAGCGTCACGTGCTGAACTTCCTTTTGGGTGAGTGAAAAAATCAGGATATTGAAAAGAAAACTGAGATGATGGATTTAAAGCATTTATAAACAAAAAAGTAATTTTGTACTAGTAGATATTTTTACAATATTTCGAAATAGTGTTATTATATTTATATAACACTATTTTTTATTTATATATAGATGCAAGCAATTTTTAATAGAGATCAATCTCTTCATATTCAGTGTGAAGAAATTACTTCTAAAATAGAGGGGCTTTTTCACATTATTCCATTTACACTTTTGAGACATACAGAGAGTGTTGATTTCCACTCTATTCCATATCTTGATCATGTAAATTCAATGG
>CALLPO010000070.1 GCA_938015605.1 uncultured Candidatus Altimarinota bacterium
TAAAGAAGAAGTTTTGGATATCATTAAACTTGATAAGACACTTGTAAGAGATCTATATGCATATTATTTATGATTTAATCTTAATTCATCTTTAATAAGACAGACTTATGGTTTTTCTAATACAGAACGTAATATAGATACTGATTTAAAAACAATTTACGAACTTCATGATTTACTAAAGGAAGATGAGGTAAAAATTATTGCAGAATGAATTGATAAATTTACAGTTTGAGGAGAAGAAATTACTGATATGGATGATTTTATGAGATTTTTACATGATATAATCTGAGTTGACTTATTTCAATGATATCACTTATGAAAACCAATGAATCCTGAAGAGATATATTGAGTAGCAGCCTAAGTTTTTGTACTTCTTAATAAACCTCTGCAATCCCTTCTTCAACTTCTTCATAAATCTCAAGTTCTTTATTTCTGATGAGCCAAATCTTATTAGATACATTTTCCAGTAAATCTCTATCATGAGAAACTATGAGTGTTGTTCCATTAAATCAATGGAGCATTTTTTTGATGACTTGTTTTGAATGAAGATCAAGATGATTTGTAGGTTCATCCATTACTATTATATCAGGTCTTTGTAATAACATCTTAGTGAGTCATACTTTTGCTCTTTCTCATCATGAAAGACTATCAATACGTTGATTTACTTTGTCTCATTGAATAAGGAGTCCTCAGAGTATTTTTCTGATCTCTTGTTCATTATTATGAGATTTTCAGAGTTCATTAATAATGGAGTTAGATAAATCTAGTTCTTCTAAAATTTGAGCAAAAGATCAAATCTTGATAGTTTCATTAATATTAGCAGTTCAAGCTAGTGCTTTTAAATCTCAAAGTATAGTTTTAAGAAGAGTAGTTTTTCATGTACCATTTGCTCAAATAATTCAGATTTTTTCTGATTTATGAACCGCAATTTCTTCTGGAAAAGTAATAAGTGGAAAAGTGTATCCAACTTGAATATTCTCTAGCTTCATAATGATTTCAGGAAGTCTTTTATCAGATTGTAAACTAATGAATTTTACAGTCTGTTCATTGAGAGGTTCTTCTAGTACTGTAATTTTCTCCATAGCTTTTATCCTACTCTGAACACTACTTGCTTTAGCTGAATTTGCTCTAAATCTACTTATATAATCTGATGTTGTTTGAAGTTCTTTTTGTTGATCCTTAAAATCCTTCATATCTTTATTATACTTTGCATCCTTTTGTTCAAGATAGTCTATATATTTACCGGTATAACTAGTTATCTTTTTTTGTGAAACCTCAATTATTCTTTCACTAGAGTTATCAATAAATCTAATATCATGTGAAATTGAAACAAGAGCTTTCTTCCAGTTTTGACAGAACTTTTCAAGAAATATTATTCCTTCAATGTCTAAATGATTTGTTGGTTCATCAAGAATAAGAATATCTACTTCATTTATAAGAAATTTAGCTATTTGAACTTTAGTTTGCTCTCAACCAGAAAGACTCAAAACATTCTGTGACATTTGTTCTTCAGTGAATCAAAAGTATTTTAATATATTATTTTGCAGTTCATATTTTCTAAATCCATCTTCTTCAGCTAATTGTTTATTAAGTTTCTCTATTTCTTCCCAATTTTCTCAAATGGCACTTATCTCATCAAGTCTTTGAATTTGTTTTGTTACTTCTGGAAACACTTGAAGCATTTCTTCAGCGAGAGTGTTTTCTTCTGATATCCAAAATAGATCTTGAGAAAGATATCCAATATTTATTCAAGGAGCAAGTAATACTTGTCACTCTCATTCCATTTGGTCAGATTCCTTTCAAATGATGATTTTCAATAACGTAGTCTTTCAGCATCCATTTTTTCATATGAGTGCAACTTTATCTGTTTTGTTAATCTGAAGCTCTGCTGCATTGAAAAGGTGTGTTAAACCTATGTTTCTAGTAAGATTCTTGATACTAATAAGACTAGATTGAATTTTAGATTTTCATTCGAACAGATATTTAGGAATGGTTTCAAGACAATAGTTTGTTTTAGGTTTAGAATCTCAATAATTTTTTTCTTCTCAGTCACTTTTTTTCTTATCTAATTCAAACTCTGAGGTTACAAATTTTCTGAGTCTCTTAAATTTAGTTGTATTTTTAATTTTCTTAGGAATCTCATCTAAAAAATCCTGACAAATTTCTTCAACTTCATAGTAGTTTAAATCACCATGCTGTTCAAGTACTGAATTGATTATTGTTTCTAGTTCTTCCTGTTGTAATGTATCTATTATATCCACTCTTGTATTGCTAAAAAATATTTTGTGCATTGTATTGAAAAATAATTAAATGACAATAATTATAGATTAATAAAAGAGAGTAGAAAATTTCTACTCTCTTAATCTTAGTTTTTTTCTAATCCAATAACTTTTTTCATTCTCATCCAAACTTAGTTCCAAAATAATCAGCAATAAGTCAGAAAAATACTCATTCAAGGATTATGTAGTATGGTGATAGTCATTCAAATGTTGTTCATATCATCAAACCTGCTATGTCATCATAGATAAATAGTACGAGGAGAAACATCATCCATCATCAGAAGAATGTTCATCTAAACCACCAAGGGAGTTTCATTTTTATGACACTGTGATAGTCCATTACTCAAAATAATCAGATAATTCATCAGAGTGTAATATACCAAAAAAGAAAACCAACTCTGAGCATCATAGATGGTTCATTGAAAAAAACTGGTATGAGAAAAAATGCAGCAATTCAAAATAACATTCAAAGCCCCTTAGTAATTGAGAGCCTTTTCATTAACTTTTGTTCAAATAGTTTCATGTGTAAAAAATTTAGAGAATAAAGATTCAATATTTTTTATTTTTGTATTTATAACTTAAGTATACTCTTTTATAGACTTAATTCAACCATATTGATTTATAAAATGATTGATTAATTATCTTTTATGTATAGTATCTAAAAAAATATATATAATAAGTTATTGGTATGAAATTTGCACAACTAAATTTAGTCTCTCCTTTACAAAAAGCTCTTGAGCAACAAGGTTTTGATGCTGCTACTGATATTCAAAAAGAAGTGCTTCCTTATGCTTTAGAATGAGAAGATATTTTATGATGTGCTCAAACTTGAAGTGGTAAAACTTTAGCCTTTGCTTTGCCAGTAATTAATAATCTCTATGCAATTAATAGTGATGCTGACAAAAAGTATGCTGAAATGCTTGGAACTCTTGATGAAAAAGAGAGAAAAAAAGCTAAGAAAGAAAAGAAAAAAAATCCTAGGAAAATAGGAAGTTTGATTCTTGCTCCAACAAGAGAATTAGCTATTCAAATTTGAGAAACTCTTTCTCCTTATTGTACAAATACAAACATCAAACACACAATTATTTATTGAGGGAAGAGTCAGTTTCACCAAGTTCAAGCATTAGCTAGATGAGTAGATATATTGGTTGCTACTCCAGGGAGGCTTCTTGATCTTATAGAACAGTGATTTGTTGATATTACACATATCTCTAGTTTTATACTAGATGAAGCAGATAAAATGCTTGAAATGTGATTTTTTGAAGATATTACAAAAGTAATAAAATTACTTCCAAGTAAAAGACAAAGCTTGTTTTTCTCTGCAACAATGCCTCCAAAAATTAAAAAGTTAGCTGATTCAATATTACAAAATGCTGAGGAAATTATTATTGAAAGAGTAGCAATCACAGCACCAGATATTAAACAAGAAGTATATTTAATTAATCAAGCTCAGAAAAGACATGCACTTCAGTACTTAATAAAGAAAGAAGAATTTGAGTCAATAATAGTCTTTGTAAAAACGAAAGATGATACAGAAACTGTACTTAAATATGTTCAAGCTGCATGAATTGTCTGAGATAATATGCACAGGAACAGGTCCCAGAATGCCCGTCAAAAGGCATTATTACACCTAAAAACATGAGAAATAAAAGTATTAGTAGCAACAGATATTGCATCTAGATGAATAGATGTTGATAATCTAAGTTGTGTAATTAATTTTGATCTCCCTCAGGAAGAAGAAACCTATGTTCATAGAATTGGAAGAACAGCTAGAGCAGGGAAGAAGTGAGTTGCTATTAGTTTGTGTGTACCTGAACAAGAACCAAAGCTTGAAAAAATTGAAGAACTCATCTGAAAAACCATTACGGTTAATCAAAGCAAAGAATATATGAAAGAAGAATTAGCTTTTGTTGCTAAAGAAAAAACTAAAATATATAGTTTTTGAGATACTCCAAGATGACCTACTGGAAGAAAGAAAAAGCACTACTGAAAAAAGAAGAAATAAAAAAACACTGATTAATCAGTGTTTTTTTATTGAAAAGCTAATTATGCTTGTTCACCTTGGTCTTCAGCAACCATAACGTTTACTGCTTGTTCTTTACCATTTCTACCTTCACCCATTTCAAATTCAAGAACCATTCCTTCTTCAAGAGAATCGTAATCAACACTTTCATCTAGGTTATTAGCATGGAAAAATACATCACCACTTTCTGTAGCTAGAAAACCGTAACCATCTTTAACCATTTTAATTGTTCCTTGTAACATAAAATTATGTTTATTGTATAAAAATTAATTTGAGAACTTTCTTGAAAAATTTACTCTAAACTAATATTAGTAATGTAATTAATATTTTTATATATTCAAGTTTTTTTTTGAGTTTTTTATTTTAACTGATTATTTACAAAATATTGTTTGATTTTATTGTATTCAGTGCTATATTAAAATGTATTATTTTTTAATGATTTTCTATGGGAATTTTAGATATTGTAAAACCAGGTGTAATATATTGAGAAGATTTAAATAAAGTATATAATTATGCTAAAGAACACCATTTTGCTATTCCTGCTATTAACACTGTTGGTACTAATTCCATTAATGCTGCATTAGAAGCAGCTAAAGAAGCTCATTCACCTATTATTATTCAATTCAGTCAATGAGGTTGAAAATTTATATGATGAAATGGAATTGATGATCTTGAGTCTATGATCCTGTGAACAGTAATTTGAGCAAAACATGTCCATACTTTGGCTGAGGCATATTGAGTTGTTGTTATATTGCATACAGATCATGCTAATAAAAAAGCTCTTCCTTGGATTGATTGATTAATTCTAGAGAATAAGAAATATTATGAAAAAAATTGAAAACCACTTTTTTCATCACATATGCTTGATTTATCTGTTGAACCTCTTAAAGAGAACTTAACAATCTCAAAAGACTATTTCAAAAAACTCAACGAATTAGAAATATGAATAGAAATAGAAGTATGAATTACTGGATGAGAAGAAGAATGAGCTGATACCACTTCAGATAAATCAAAAATGTATACTTCTCCAGAAGAACTATCATATGCTTATAGTGAACTTACAGAAGTATGAAATAACTTTACTATTGCAGCTATGTTTGGTAATGTTCATGGTGTTTATAAACCATGAAATGTTGAATTAAAACCTAAAATTTTAGATGAAGCACAACAATTTATTGCACATAAATATAGTACTTGAGATAAACCCTTAAATATTGTTTTTCACTGATGAAGTTGAAGTGAACCTACTAAGATTAATGAAGCAATTTGATATGGCGTAATAAAAATGAATGTTGATACTGATACTCAATGGGCATTTTGTAGTTGATCTAAAGACTTTATTGACTCTCATAGAGATTACTTACAGACACAAATTTGAAACCCAGAATGATGAGATGTCCCAAATAAAAAATATTATGATCCAAGAAAATTTATTTGAGCATGACAAGAGGCTATGAAAAATAGAATTCTTCAAGCTTTTACAGAATTAAATGCAATGAATAAAAATTAGTTTATATTTATTCTTCACACAATATGCAAGACTTTTGAAACAAAATAGAACATATAGCTTTATGAGTAAAAAAACTTTTAGTACAACCATACTGAGATAATATTGTTTGAACTAATACTAATTCAAGTGGTGATAATCAAGTCCCAATGGATGTTATCACTGACCAGTATATTTTTGAAGAATTTTCTAAAATCACTAACATCAAAGAGGTTGTAAGTGAAGAAAGGGACGGTGCAGAATTGATAGATTCTAATTGAAAATATTGTATAGCTTATGATCCACTTGATTGAAGTAGTTTAGCAGATGTTAATCTAACAGTTTGAACTATTATTTGAATATATGAAGATAATTTTACTTCAGTAAATTTAGTAGGTGCTGCATATATTCTTTATTGACCAAGGATTGAAATTGTTGAATGTTATTGAACTCAAGTTTTTCATAAGCAATATTTATGAAAGAAATTCATCAAAAAGTCTGTTTCACAACTTAATGAAAAATGAAGAATTATTTCACCATGAGGTTTATATTATCTTTGGAAGCCTTATCATAAAAATATGATTGAATCATTTTATTTAGATAAATATGTACTCAGATATAGTTGAGCGTTTGTTGTTGAAATACATCATTTAATTTTTAAATGATGATGATTACAGTGCTATCCGGAGATTGAATGAAAACCAGATTGAAAATTAAGAAAACTTTTTGAAGTTTTTCCTCTTGCTTTTATATTTGAAGCATTATGATGAAAAGCTATAGATAAGAATTGAGTAAGTGTTCTTAAATTAGATTGTTGAAGTCTTCATGAATCTACATCTTGTTATATGTGAACAGACTATGAAATAGAAAAAGTAAAAAAATTCCTACCTAGTTTTTCACAATAAAAAATAAAAAACTTTGATTATATCAGAGTTTTTTATAAGCTAGGATTACATTTAAATTATAATTAAAACAATTATGGCAAAGACATATATTGATGGGACAAGTTGTAAAACTGTTTCTGGACAATTTTGAGAATTTCATAATATGAGTTTCAATCTTGAAAAATTACAACAATATGCAAACGAAAAAGGATATGTAAATATGACAATGAGTAAAAGAAGGGAAGTTGGACAATATGGAGATACTCATTATTTTACTCTTAATGAATGGAATCCAGATGAAGCTAATGGTTCTGCTGGAAATGATTCTGCTCCTGCATCTAAACAAAATGCACCTGCTTGAGATGATATTTCTGTTGAAGATATTCCATTTTAATAAATATTGCTAGAAAATAAAAAAACTGAAATAATATTCAGTTTTTTTATTTTCTATATTTTTATAACATTATATCTTTTAGTATCATAAATAGTACTCAAGATAATAGTGCAGAAGCTGGAACAGTGATAAGCCATGCTCATACTATTTTTTTAATCATTGATCTTTCTACATATTTTTCTCATTCTTCTCTTTCATTTCTATAAATCCGCTCTCTTAGTAATCATACACCAAATATTCATCATATAGCAATATGAGTAGAACTTACAGGAAGTCATAATTGAGAAGCAATAATTACAGTGATTGATGCAGCTAATGCTATACAAAAAGCTCTTATTCTATCTAACTCTGTAATTCCTCAACCAACTGTTTGTATAATTCTTGGTCCAAATACTGCTAGTCAAAAACTTATTCAAAATCAACCTAATACAAGTATCCAAACAGGTAAATCTACTTTGCTTGATATTCATCAGTTAACAAAAGTATCATAAATTGCTGCCATTGGTCAAATTGCATTGGCTACATCATTTGCTCAGTGAGCAAATGTTAGAAGAGCTACAGCAAAGATTAATGGAATAGAAAAAAGTGAAGCAATTGCCGCTTTGTCATTAACCATATTTTTTTTCTTCTTTAAACTCTTTCTTACTATTACAAATGTAATTGCAGCAATTAACATTCAGATAAGTGCAGCATTAAGGAATTCTACTTTAACCACTTGTTTAATACCTTTTACTATAAGATATGTTGTAAATGCCCATGACATTATAGCAACATAGAAAGGAACCCATGCTTTTGCAGCTGTTACTTTATCTTCTTTAAATAGTATTGTTTTCTTTATTCATAAGAGAAATCATGCAGCAATAATTCAACCAAGTAGAGGTGAGATAAACCATGATGCAGCAATTTTTCACATTGTTCCCCAAGATACTGCTCAGAATCAAAGTGCAGCAATTCAAGATCACATTACCCCTCATACAATTGAATGAGTGGTAGAAACAGGAGCTCTAACATACGTTGCAAAAGTTAACCAGATTCATCCAGCTAGGAGAGCAGCAAGCATTATTATTACAAATATTTCTACTCATGCTACTTCACCATACGTTTCCATTATTGGTGAAATATCAATAATTCACTTTTTTATTGTCTTTACCACATCTCATCAAGCTATAACAGCTCATGAGAAGTTTCATACAGCAGCAATCAAGATTGCTTGTTTGATGGTAATCGCTTTTGATCAAACAGCTGGTCATACGCTATTAGCAACATCATTTGCCCCAATATTCACAGCCATATATAGACCTACTCATATTGCAAGTGCTACATAAGCATTCTTAAAGACCATGTATCCAATAATAACAGACACAAAAACAATAACACTACTTAACAGTATTTTCATAGATAAATGGTTCTAATAATAAAAATAATTTACTTTCTCCTTTCTCTATATATAATGCAATTTGAACAAATGTAAAGATAAAATGACTTATATCTAGTAATGAGAATTATTCTTATTTAATCCAATTAAAAAATGAAATCTAAAATTAATAAAATTCTTCAAGAGATTCAATCAAAGAGAGATGAATTATCAATTGAGTATTCAAAATTAAAAGAGAAATATGGTTTTAGAATAGAATGAAGGAAAATTATTTTTAACACTGAGACAAAAAAGAAAAACAAGTTTTTTAAAAAACCGATACTTGAAACTATATTTTCTGCTGAAGTTAGAGAAATTCTCTCAATTCCATTTATATATAGTATGGTTATTCCTACATTTATACTTGATGTTTTTTTATTTATATATCAACAAACAGCTTTTAGACTTTATAAAATCCCTATTGTAAAGAGATGTGATTATATTATTTATGATAGAAAAAGTTTAGATTATTTAAATTTCTTACAAAAATTCAACTGTATTTATTGTTCTTATGTTAATGGAGTATTTCAATATGCAGTTGAGGTATGATGAAGAACGGAGAAATACTGGTGTCCTATTAAGAATGCTAGAAAAAAAATGTGAGAACATGCATGGGAAGATTGTTTTGCAGACTATTGATCACCAGAGGATTTTAAAAAAGTATTTCACTCACTTAAAGAATTTGAAAAACTAAAAAAAGGAACTAAATAGTACCTTTTTTTATTGTAAATGTTTCTAGGCTATTTTTAAAAATTTGTTTTTCAATAAATTCTGCTGATTCATCTCTCAACTCTATAATTTTTTCAAGAACATATTTAGTATAAAGAGGTTCATTTTCTTCTTTACCTCTAAGTGGAGTAGGAGTTAAATATGGTGCATCTGTCTCTATTAAAATATTCTCTAATGGAATATTTTTAGCAGTTTCTTGGATATCTTTTGCTGATTTAAAAGTAACTATTCAACTGAAGCTAATTTTACAATTAGGGGAGAATTCTATAAGCTTTTGAGCATATTCTAGATTTTCACTATAACAGTGAAAAATAAAATTAGTACAGTTCTCATCTATTAAAACTCTTAAAACATCTTCTTTTGAGTCTCTATTATGTATAATTATAGGAAGAGAATATTTATTTGCTAATTTAATCTGTGCTCTGAAGAATAATTCTTGGTAATTTTTTATGTTACGACTTATCTTTGTGAGAATTTCATCCTTAGTATCACATTCAATAGTAGAACACTTTGCTTTTCATACTTGAGTATTCAGGTATTTTTCAGCCATTGATTGCAACCAATGAAAATCAAAACCCATTTCTCACATTCAGACTATATATTCTCTGTTTTCTAAATAAAGTTCCTCTAATTTAGTGAGTGTTGTGTCTAAGTCTATTAATGTGTGCTTTCAATCATTTTCTTCTAAAATATCACATGGATGAATTCATATAGTAGCATGAATAAATTCATATTGTTTTGCTAAGTTAATTGATATAATGGATGTTTGAATATTAACTCAAATGCTGTTTAAAAAATCTCAAGATTTTGAGAAATTACTAAGTATTTCTTCTTGAGATTTTTCTTTTGAAAGATAGGGATGACAGTGTGTGTCGTAGAGCATATATAGTTATTAAAACGCTATTCAACTAGTTGTTAGTTCATAGTTAGTATCAATTGAATCTGTGAAGTTTGCATTTAGTATGTTGATATGCTGAGTTAACTCTTGATTTTTTGACACATAAAAGTTTATAATATCTTTTCCTTGTTGTATATTTGAAGATTCAGCAAAAGTAAGGATTATTGTAGCAATTCATTTATCATTTTCTATTCTTGATAATTCTAAACCATTAATATTTGAAAATATGTCTTGCAGCTCAACTATTTCAGGGTTATAAATTACTGATAATGAAAGTGTTCAGACATTATCCATTTGTTTTCATGCTCTTAATTTTATTACATTACTTTCAGTTCATATTTCTTTCTCTAAATATATATCTGCTTTTTGTTCAACATCTCATGCTGCTTTCTGTCATGCCTCTAAGACATTTGTTTTAAGGGAATTTCAAATATCTCACCCAAGTACAAAAGAATTGATTCAGAAAGCTACTACCAGTGCTGCAAAAACAAAACTTACTTGTTGAAAAATTCTTTGTCTTTTAAATTGCTTAAATACTTTTACTTCACCTGAATTTAATTGTTTTACTTTTCTTTCTTTTTTAGACATTTGTTTATCTTAGAAATATTAATTAAATAGTATTGATAATGGACTGTTTTGCAATAATAAAAAGGGTCTTTTACTTTACATATTACATATATTATGTTATAATATATCTAATATCAAATTAAGTTATTTGTAAAGTGAATGATTTAAATTTTCAAGACAAGAGTGCTACATTTATGTCTTTAATAAAAGACCCTTTTTATGATGTAATAGAATTTACTAATAAAAAAATAGATAAAACTGTAAAGTGACTTTGCCTCAATACATTTGAAAGTCTTCCTCTTGATTTATTAGAGAACTTATGACTTCCTATACTTCCAGAAAAATATTCTGACTTCACTGAAAAAATAAATATTCATCTATATTTAGTTTTACACTATTTTTCAGATAAGAATTTATCTTTAGAAGAGTATATTGATGGAACAAAGCTAGATGATATAGTTGTTCCAGATGAATGGGTTATGAATTTTATGTTTTGAATAAGTGATATTGATGGTAGAAGATTTCTGTTTGAACATTATATTGATGAAGTGTTTGATTGATTTAAAAAATTTGATAGGCTTGATTACAGAAATAATCATTTAGATAGATTTATTAGTTCATTCTCATGCCTTGGTGCAAATTCAACAATAGAATCCTTTAATAATATAGATAAATATTGTAGTACTATTAAAGAAAAAGAATTAATTTTTCATATTTTTTATGTTTTATTATGAGAGAATCCAACAATAAATGCAGAAGAACTATTAGATTTAACATTTGTAAAATTTTTAGATTTTAAAAAAGAAATTGACTGAAAAGATATATCTAAAAAGAATATGAAATCAACTAAAGAATGAATTATACTTCATAAAGTTCAGTGAAAAGAACTGACTGATAGTAATTTAATGGATTGCAGTAAATTATACACTTCTATTCCAAACATTTTTTTTATTGATAGATATGGTGAGAATAATGAGTTGATGAATTTTTTATTCACAGCATGAAAAAAATATAGACCAGAGATTATTAGTAAAGTAGATTCATTCAAAAATAAAGCACAAAGAATTTGAAAGGATGCAACAATAACACAAAATGAATTTACTAAATATATTCCAGAAGAACTTGTATTTCAAACAAAAGAATTTGTAGAAAAAACTTACAATACAATTTCTAATATGAAGCAGATATATGGAATTTTGTATAATTATTATATTGTTAGAGATTTTTTGTGAGAAGTATGAGACAAAATATATATTCATAGAGAATTACAGCAATGACTTTTTATGGATAGGTCATTATCTAAACATAATATGAAAATGAATGTTGATTTGAATGATGATGTGTACATAAAATTATTTGAAGACTATTTTAAGTTTAGGTGAATATCTAAGGCTTTTACTTGATCTTTCCATTCAACAGAGGAGTGAGTTATTTCTAAACCATCTCATGGACTTTGGGAGAGATGAATGTATCATCTTGATAGGAATTCAAAAAATGGGATTATTAAATGGTTATTACATAGGAAGTATTTAAAGATGGCTATAAGTTATACAAAAAAATGATTGAAATCAAAAGCAATTACGTTTATACTTCTCTCTATGTTATTTAATGCTATTAAAGAAAAAATTTCAGAAACAGATACTGCTAAACTTTTTCAGACTCCTGAGTTAATATCACCTCTTTCTATTTCACCAGAATTATACAGTTTTGTAATTAGTGATTTTCATGAATTAGAAAGTATCTCAATTTGATTAGATGATTTAAAGAAAGCTAAAGAAACTCAAGTTATTATTTCAGAACTATCGGAATTACAAATAGCATTAGAAAATTATAATACTGAATTAGAAGCTGAAGAAGGTGAAGAAACAAGATGAAGTCAGTCAAGAGCACATGAAATTCATGATATTAAACTTAAAATTGAAGCTTTAGAGTTGGAGTTAGGAAGTGCAATTTGAAACTATTATAGTGGTAAATATTGAGAAAAAGAGAACACTTTTCTTGCTAAGTTTTATGATCTCTTATATGACGAAAATTTAAGATCTACAACAAGTTTTTATGAATATAACAAAATAAGTGAAGTTAAATAAAAACAACATTCAAGATAATAAAGAGATAGATACAAGTAGTATCTCATCTACTTTAAATCTGTTTATTGAATGAGTGTTAGATAAAACTATGCAGATAATGGATCATTATTTCTCAAAAGACCACACTAAACTTATTGTTAAGAATATTTTATCTAAAAGATTTCGTGATGAAATCAATATATCTGAACTAAATATAAAGGATGATTTAACTTTAGATGATCTTTTATTGGTAATTGCTAATAATACTGTTACTTCAACTAGAGATGAAAAACAAGATTGATTTACACCTTATTTGAAAAAAGTTTCATATAATGATGTGAAAGGTAAGTGAGTAAGTGAAGCTAATTTTTCAAATGCTATTTCAAAGTATAAAAAAACTATTACTGATCAAAAAATGGTTGAATATTTATCTAAATGAATTATTCCAACAGATGTTCAGTTATTAGATGACAGTATTTATAATCATGAGAAAAAAGAATTTAGGGAAGACTTTCTATGGCATGTTATGGAGCACTATTGAAACTATCATCTTAGCAGACTAATATTTGATCATTTTCTTGATGAACATAAGCAAAAATTTAAGGTATATAATAAAATCTTCTATACAACTGAAATCCATAGATTTTTATTTGAAATAGTAAAAAATGAAGACATCACTTTAAAAGAAGCTTTTACTGAAATATTATGATGAGTTGAAGATGTACATGAATTGTCAGCACTTCATATTCTAGTCCATGAACTCAAAGATAATAATTATGATTCATCTTGTATTATTAATGTAATTAAGGACTCTTTATCTATAATTAAGTCATTAAGAGAAAGCTGTCCAAGATCTAAATATCTTACAAAGATTGATAAATTAAATGTTTTTGCAAAAACAAAGTACATCTGATGAGATAATTTTAGAGTTATACTAGAACACTTACAATTAGATGGAAAAGAAATTAATGTAGAGAATATTATAGAATATGGTGAAATGAATAGAGTACATCTCTATAAATGAGCTCCTATTGCAAGAATGTATGAAAAGATTTTTAACAAGGATGAGGATAGTACTTCTATAAATAAAGAAGACAGAGGTCCAAATACTGTTGAAAATAATGTTCCTACAGAAACAATATTTTGAAAACTTATTTCAAGTACTTGAACATCATCTTCTATATGATTATCTAAAACTGTACTAACCATGTGACCTGCAGTTTCAGATATTCTAAATTGAATTAATTTTACAATACGTTCACATTCTTTCTTTAGAAATAAAAAGAAGAGTAAAGAAGAAGATTCTCCTTTAACAAGAGAAGCTTCATTATTAAGATTGCAGTTTGTGCAGCAATTACAATGAGAGATTGAAAGGAATGTTCAGTCATACAAAGATGAATTAAACTGAGTCCCTCTATGAAAAGTCCAAAAGATTTTTATGAAATTTGCTTCACAAAGATGATTAGAAGAGGCTATTAAGCTCTTTTCTTATACATCTAAGTGATCTAAATTGTATTATATTCTCTTTGTTAAGATTTATGCTAAATTTCTTATTGCTGCATGATTTATTGCCACAAGACTTTTTATAAAATCTGATATTTTCAGAGACTGGAAAGCTGTAACCTGAGTTAAAAAATGAATTAGATTTAAAATTTCATATGTTTTAAAAAATTATATTATTGAAAATGCAGATGTACTTTTAAGAATATCACAATTAGAATCAGAGATGTTTTATTTAGAAACTATTCTTAATAAATCTGAAGATTTTACTCTAGAAAATAGTAAAAATTTAGGCAAGTTAGAAAGATTATGAAATATTAGGGAAGAACTTAAAGAAATCAATCCTGAACAATACTATGAAAAGATGGAAGAGTTTGTAAAAGATAGTATCAGACTACAATCTAAAACATTTTCAGAAACAATTGATGAACATAATCTTGAAGAGTAATTTTACACCTTTTATTTTTTTATATTCTAATTCTTAGGTTATTGACTTATATTCTAAACAATTTTTAATATTGACAATTTAATAATACTATATATTATATTTTTACAAGTTTTGTCAAAATAATATTACTTGTATTAATAAAAGGAGAACCTTAGTTATATATTTTTCTTGCGTCTATGTGGTTGATGTAGTTTAGTTAATTTTTAATTAAATTTGCTAAATAACATTAATCACACAACAACACAGAGGAATTATTATGAAAACTTTTTTTAAAGTTTTGTGGAATATTATTTATTATGTATCTGGATTATTTTTGGTCAGATTTTTATGGAGACAAAAAAAATACATACCAGAAATGCTGATA
>CALLPO010000071.1 GCA_938015605.1 uncultured Candidatus Altimarinota bacterium
GTAATTTATCCAATTAATTTGTTTGTGACCTTTATGCATGAGTTTTGACATGCATTTTTTGCACTGATTACTTGATGAAGTGTAGTCTCTTTGGAAGTTAATTCTGATTGAAGTTGATTGCTCACAAGTGCTTGATGATGGTGATTCTTAATTTTAATGTGATGATATATCTGATCAGCAATTTTTTGAAATATATTATTGAGGATTTGATTACAAGATACAAGGAATCTCTCTGAAAAAATACTTTATTGATTGTCTTGATTAATAATATTAGTAGCAATCTTTTGGTTTAGTTGAATATTCTCTACAGTTATTTTGTTTTTACTCAGTTTATGATTAGTACTTTTAGCAAAATTTACTGAATATGATAAGGTAATTTTACAGTTTTTAGGAGTTGCAAGCTTACTCTTTATTATTGAAGACTTTAATGTTTGACCAAGTTCTGATTTATCAAAATTTACTGAAATATTTATCTTCATACCACAATTTGTTTGGATGATAATCTGGCTTATACTAGTTCTCACTATTACTTTTTTCAACATTAAATGAATATTCAAAAATAAGTCATAATAATTGACAAAAATTCACACATAGTTTATTCTATCTATGTACTAAAGTTAATTATTATACTGATGTTATTTTTTCAGAAAATTATTTTAATACTTTCGATTGTTATAATAACATTTGGGAGTACTTTTGCAATTGACATAAATATAAGTGCTAGTGGTTCAGATCTTCCACTAGTTATTGAAAAACAACCTACAGAATTAGAAAAAATATATACTGAAAGAAAAGAAAAGATAGAAGAACTTGTAGATGAAGAAGAAGAATCACAAAATGTTCATTCTATAGGGGATGCAATAAAAGATATAGAAATCAAAGCTGATTTAAATACAGAATTACATTCAGATTTTACAAAGCAGGTTGAAAGTCTTGAAAGTGAAATATTAAAAAATCATGAACTTATTGACCAACTTCAAAGTACCAAACAGCAATGAATTGATGATAGGTTGGAAATTGAAAAACTAGAGACACTTAACAATAATTATAAAAAACAAATTTCATACAAGCAACTTGTGATTTTTGATCTTGAGAAAACTATTGAAAGCTTGAGAGTCCTTAAAACAAAATATGATAATATCCTAGCAAAGTATGTTGATATTAAAAAGGATAAAGACTTAGAAAAAAAAGAAGAGTTTAATAATAAGCTTAAAATTCTTTATGCGGTTTTAATCTTATCTTTATTTTTATATATACTTAGATACCTACTTTCTAAGAAGTATCTTAATAAATATGAAAGTAATTTTGTATATTTTGACCTCATTCATTGAATATCATTAATTTTATTTTTGATTGGATTCTTTTTTTATATTTTCCCTCAATTATATATATTACTTATTTTTATTTCGGGATCACTTATATTTGTTAATGCATCATTAATTTCATCTTTTATTAGTAGTCTTATTGTCTTTAGGAGGTATAAAATTTGAGATGTTATCAAACATGATAATAAGATCTGAAAAATAAAAAAAATTACTCCTCTTTTTACAAATATTAGAATTCTTAACAAATATTGAGTTATTTCAACAGATATAGAAAGTATTCCAAACATTTTGTTAATTAAAGATAAAGTTATGGTTATTCAGGAACCAACACTTATTGATCATGAATTCTCTATTGCTTTATCACTAAAGGATTCATGAAATATATTTAAAATTATTGAAGGAATTACTGAAAATATACTCCTTAAAAATCTAAACCAAAGAATAGCCAATATAAACTTTGAAGATGAAACTATTTTTAAGGTTTTTCATACACAGGATGATCCTAATTTTATTATGGTTAATTTTACATGGAGAGCATCTCCAAATAGAAGTAGAAAAATTGAAGCAAAAATAATTTCATATGTTCAAAATTATATTAATCAATATAAAATCAATATTGAAAATACAGAAGATAAATAATGTATATTTTTTTAAAATATCACCTAGAATTATAGGTGATATTTTTGTGAAGACAGATGATTTTATTTGCATAATTGGTATATTATTTTATACTTTATTTATTATAAGCAATAGTGTTTAATTTATAAAATATTTATCATGAATAAGTTACTGTTAGTTGAAGATGATATTGGGATTTCTAACTCCCTTAAACTTTATTTAGAAAATTCAAACTTTGAAGTTGATATTCATCCAACATGAGAGTGAGCTGTAGAAAAAATTATTAGTTGAGAATATTCTGCTATTATTTTGGACGTGAACTTACCTGTAATGGATTGAATAGAAATATGTAAGGAAGTAAGAACAAAATCAGAAATTCCAATTCTTATGTTGACAGCAAGAACTTCAGAGATGGATAAAATTGCAGGACTTGAAATTTGAGCAGATGACTACATTCCTAAACCATTCTCTCCAAGAGAATTACTTGCAAGAATCAATGTAATTTTAAGAAGAATACCAAATCTAAAATCAAACAATGAAATATTAAGTATATGAGATATTGAGATAAATACTGATAAAAGATTGGTAAGTGTTAGTTGAACTTTTGAAGAGTTTACTAAAAATGAATATGAAATATTATTAAAAATTGTAGAAGAGGATTGAACAGTAGTAAGTCGTGAAACACTTATGACAGAAGTAATTGGGTATGATAAATATATTTATGATAGAACCTTGGATACTCATATTAAAAATATTAGAAAAAAAGTTCAAGATAAGGATTTAATACTTACTGTTAGGGGACAGTGATATAGACTAAATAAATAAAAATGTCACTAGCAAAGAAATTTACCATAATTGTACTAGGAAGTATTTTATTTATAGCAATCACAAATATTGTAGGTTTCTATATTTTTTACAGTTCTTATTTAAAAATTTTTCTTGCTGAAAAAATCGAATCTAGATCTCAAATTAGTCTTGATTATATACATGAAATTATTTTAAAACAAACGTCTGATGATGTTGATGAATTATTTGATGATATTAAGATAGATTTTTTTGAAAAACTTTGAGAAGATAATACTATTCAATTAGATTCTAAGGAAAATGTTGATATAGTAATAAACTATTTACTTAAATCATGAGTTGCCCCAAAATATATTGAAGAAGTTGTTCCTACAAATAATTTTGAAAAGGTTTTAGAAGCTTTAAAAAACTCTGAATCACCTGAATACAGGTTTATTAGAAATATGTTCATATCAATTATTATTACTAATATATTGTCTATTGCTATAGTGTGAGTGCTGATCTTAATTTTTGCTCAAAAAACTTTATTTCCAATAAGAGAAGCTACTAAAAAAATTAGAGCCCTTAAACCATGAAAACTGTGAACTCATATTGATTATAAAGAGAAAGATGAAGTTTGATTACTTATTTGATCAATCAATTGATTAAACAAAAGGTTAGCTTTACAGGAAAGCATTAAATCTAAGCTATTAGCAGATATTTCTCATGAACTAAAAACACCAATTACTTCTATTCAATGCTATTTAGAATGAATTTCAGATTGAGTAATTAAGTTAAATGATAAGAATCTTAACTCTATCACATCAGAAATGCAAAGATTGATAGAATTAGTGAATAGGATTATGAAGTATGAACAGTTTGAAAATGCTCAATTAGAAGTCAATTCTGTTGATATAAATGCTTCTGATGTTTTAAAAGAAGTAGTAGAAACTCATAAGAAAAAGCTAAAAGAAACAAAACAAAGAATAAAAATAACTTGAGATGAATCTCTTATTATAAATGCAGATCAAGACCTACTAAAACAACTTACTCATAATTTGATTTGAAACTTTTTTAAGTATGCTTGAAAGAATAGCCTTTTGACTATTAATATAACTAAAAAATATATTGATTTCAGTGATGATTGAAAATGAATTAAAAAAACTGAAATTCCATTCCTGATGGAAAAATTTTACCAAGGTGATATTTCTAAATCAGCACAATTAGATGAAAGAGGTATTTGAGTGTGACTAAGTATTGTAGGTAAAATTATTGATGCCCATGGTTGGGACTTAAAAATTAAATCAGATATTAATCAATGATTTAGCTTTAAAATTTTCATATAAGCTCTTCACTTAACTTTCACATTTCCACTTTGCATATTATTATAAAAAAGATATAGTGTAATTACTAAATTAGAAAATGTTTATTCAGTTTTGTTTATGTTTTTATAAAAGCCTTATAAAAAAATAATGTAGTGAATCTGAATAATATATTTTCTAGTTTTATTAAAACAATTATAAAACATATTAAATGAAATTTTTACAACATTCATTCCTGTTGATTTTTTTGTTGTTTATGAGTTGATTTTTTTGAATTAATGTTAATGCAGAGTCTATAGTATGAACTGGTACTCTTATTGAAGATAAAATAAATAGTGATTCTGAAGAAAAATTATTATTTGATTGAAATAATGAGCCAGAAACATTAGAACTACATTCTGCAAATGATATTGAAGATAAGGATAAAACAATTAAAGAACTTGAAGAAGAGAAAGAACAACTTATCAGTGATAAAAAAATTATTACTAATAATTTTAATGCATTCATTCTTAATAATTGAGACTTAAGAAAGTATTTTAAAGAAGACTTAAGTGATGAAGAATTGCAACTTATTGAGAATATTATTATTTGATATAATTCACGTAGATCAAAATCAGAAATTCTATTAAGAGAAAAAGCACATCAATTAGAAGATACAGAAATTATTACCAATGACCTACTAACACTTAAAAAAGATTTATATATATCATTTCTTCCTTTTATAGTTATATCAAAAATAGAAGAGTATAAATTGTTTATTAAAGCTGACTTTACAGCAACTAAAAAGGATAAGGATATACAATCAGATATTTATAAAAAGGAAAAAATAGTTGAGGAGAAAAAAATAATTATTCAGGAAAAGATTGAGGCAAGTGAACAGGATTTAGAAGAAAAGAAAAATAAGGTAATCGAAGATAAAATCAAACAAAAACTTACAGTTTATTCAGAATCTGATAAGTTTACAGCACTAAGTACTGTACAGAAAAAGTTTGTTTTTACAGCTGTATTAGAAAAAATCATAACAAGGAGAGAGTCTCTAGAATTAAGTGATAATATTGATAAAGATAAAAAGATAAAGCTATATCTTTTGGTAGAAAATTCTATCTCTAATTTTATAAATAATTTGAAATAAAAATAAAAAAAGAACTATCTTGTGGTTCTTTTTTTATTTTTATTAAAATTTATAATTCATCTGTACTTCCTGATAATGTACTTACACTCTCTCCTGACTCAACTTCTAATCTCTTATAGAATATATACAGAAATACTAACATAAACACTGAGAACAGTGTCTGGATTACTGTCTGTATAGTTCATGTTATTAAACTTCAAAATAGAGAGTAATTCCCAAGAATTTCTTTAAAAGTACCTTGTAGCTCATTTAAGTTATCTCAACTATTTGAAACTGATGAAAATAATTGATCAAATCACATTCACATACTAGCAGTAACTCAATTTATAGCTCACTGAATCATTCCAATAGCTAATCATCCAATAAATCAAATAAGCATAACATTTCATATAATTCTCCAAAACTTATTTTGTGTAACTTCTACTGATTGTTTAAAATTTGTTTTGCTATAAGTATCTTTATCTACAGCTGACTGAATAGCAAAAGCTGATCTTGTTCATCTATAAACCATAAATACTAAAAATATTATAAGTGATATTCAGACAATAACTCCTCCAATAGTAGTAATATTATCTTGATTATACTGCATTCAGTACAATGTTAGTACTCAACCAATTATAAAAAGTAATGCAGGTATAAGAGCTACATATGCAAAAATATACCAGTAAGTTTTAAATGCATTTAATAGATTTTTAAATCAATAGTTTAGGTTTGTTTTCCAATTAGGTTTCTCTCACTTATATGTTTGAGATACTGTTTTAATCAATCAAATAACAAATGGTATATATAGTGTTATATAAATAATTAAGAGAATTATTCATCCTATAATTATAGTGATAGACTGTGGTGAATATAGTAATTCATATATTTTCATTCCACTTAATTCTTCATTCTCTAAGAAACCTTGGACATATTTAATGAAAATGTATGTGGTAATTACTGTTAGTACAGTTGATACAAATGAATATAAAAACATTGGTATAAATAGTACTTTAAAATTATTTTTATATATTTCAAAACTTTGTTCAACTCTATCAAGGACTCCTTCTTTTGCTTCCATATTTCTGAAAAAATTACTAATATAAATTGATTTTTATAGATTTAAGATTATTATAAGGTTGTTACTTTAAAAGTAAATTTTATTATTAAAAATTTAAGTATGAATGAAGAAACTACTGCTGCTTTAGAAGCAATGAAATGATTAGAAGATATGGAGGGACTGGAGGGACTGGAATGAATGGAGTGACTAGAGGCTATGGCAATGGCAGGTCCTGATATAGGTAATGCTGTTATGATTGCAAGTGCAGTAAATGGTGTTATTAACCTTGTTTTCTTTCTTCTTATGTCTTGGGGTATATATATGTTAGCTAAGAAAATGGACTTAAAAAGAGCATGGATGTCTTGGGTTCCTCTTTTACAATATTACCCAATGGCTCAAGCCTGAGGTAAAGATGTACTTACTCATTTTGTATACCCATTCTTAGGTATGATAGCTTCATTCTTTGCAATGTGATTATTTGCTATGTGAGGAGAAATTGGATGAATCATTGGTTGAATTGTAGTTTTTATTGCAGTTATATACATGTTAGTAAAATTTGTTCAAGTTCTATCTGGTATTTCTAAAAATACTGGTAGATGAGGTTGGACAACTGCATGATTATTTTTCTTAAGTTTTATTATGTTTCCAGTTGTTTGATACAAATATAAAAAATGAGATGTTAAAGTTGAAGAAACAGTTTCTGAAAAAGTTGAAGATATTAAAGAAGAATTATAAAACCAATAAAAGTAAGAATTATTATTCTTACTTTTTTTATGTAAAATTTTTTTTGCATAAACTTTCAAATATGCTACACTGAATAAGTTTACAAATTAACATTAAAAAAATGGCTACAAAAACTAGAACAAAAGAAGTTGAAGAAACAAATAAATTAATATTAGAAAAAACTGAAATTGAAGAGACAAATCTTTCAGCTAGTGATACTGCAGAAATTGAAGCAGCATTTAACGAAGCAGAAGACTTTAGAAGTATTGGTGAGAGAATTACAGCTCCTCTGGATTCAATCATTAGTAAAACTGCTAAAGTAATTGATAGTGACCCTATTATGAAAGTTTCAGATGAACTAAAAAGTATGAACGGTGATGTTCAAGAAGTATACTCAGAAATTATTGATAATGATGGTAATGTGATGAGATTCTTTAAATCAATCCCATTACTCGGTTCTATTGTAAAAACTCTTGATTCTAAATATGATGAAACAGCATTTGATATGAAAGGAGTAGAAGGAAAAATTACAACTATTTTTGATGGTTTTGATGTAAGTTACAATTCAGTTAACTCTTCTATTGATCTACAAAAAGAATTTCTTGATTGAATAGATGAAAATCTTGGAAAAGTTATTGCTTATAAAGATTATGTTTGAACAAAAATTGAAGATTTTAAAGCAAGATTAGAAGCTACTGATGATCAAGATGAAAAAGATAAATTAGCTATGTTTTTAAGAAATGTAGAATTTTTCCAAGGTAATCTTGTTGTTCTTATAGGGAACTTAGAAATGGCTAGAAAAAGATTGTTAATGAGACTTGATTCTGCAAATAAATTAAGCCTTGCAATGAACTCTTCAAGACCTATATTTAAAGTACTTCTTTCAACTGCAATTATTGAAACTTCAAGTCAAAAAGCAATTGATGCTTCTATGGCTGCAATGGATGTAATGTGAAGTACTATTGATAAAATGAGTAGTGAGCTTACAGATAAAGCAATTGATTCTAGTAAAAAAGCTGAAGAAATGTCTGCTAAACCAGTATTATCTACAACTGTATTTATTGAAAATGTTACTAAACTAAAAAATCACTTTGAATCTATTGAAAGTTTTAGAGAACAAATTCAAATTGAAGCAAAAGCTGAAAGAGAATCATTTGAAGAAGCTAAAGTTAAACTTGAAAACATTAAAATGCTATCAGCTCAAGAAACTGATGAATTGAATAAACAAATCTCAGCATAATAATGGAAATAAAGATTATTAATAATCCAGA
>CALLPO010000072.1 GCA_938015605.1 uncultured Candidatus Altimarinota bacterium
TACTCAATAAGCGTACAATAATTTAATAATAGCAGTTCATGCTGCACCTAATCAGTTTACTACTATTTTCATATCTGATTTATCAGCTCATGTGATTTTGAGTGTGTTGATAATTCAAGCTAATACAACCATAGCTGTTCAATGTTGATCATCATGAAAAACAGGAATATCTAATTCAGCATTGAGTCTTTCTTCGATTTCAAAACATCTTGGAGCTGAAATATCCTCTAAGTTGATTCACCCAAAAGTTGAGGCAATATTTTTAATAGTTGAGATAATTTCTTCAGTATCTTGTGTGTCTAAAATAATTGGGAATCAATTCACTCATCCAAATCTTTTTAGTAGTGCACATTTTCACTCCATAACAGGAAGTCAAGCAAGTCAACCAATATTTCCAAGTCCAAGAACAGCACTTCAATCACTAATAACGGCAACTGTATTTTCTTTAAGAGTATATTTATATGCAAGTTCTTTGTCTTTTGCAATTTCTTTACATGGCTCTGCTACTCATGGTGAGTATACAGTGGAAAGATCATCTTTATCATTAATTGATGCTTTTAATTCTGTGCTAATTTTTCCTTTAATTTTCTCATGCAGTTTAAGACTCTCTTTGAAATAATCCATTCATATGATGATTAATTTTTAATATATGAAATATTCTATATTTTTTAACATAAATTCAAACTTTTTCTTTACTTTTATGTTAAAAAGATATTATGTTTTTAGCTATAAATAAGTAATTATATTTATTTTTCCTTTTAAAAAGGGAGTCAATCAATAATTGTAGTTTTTATATTTATATTAAAAATATTTTTCTAAAAAAGTATAGATGATAAGTTATTTGATTAAAATTTTTGTACTTGTAATTTTCTCTGCTTTAATAATTGCAAATTATTATTATGGACCTGAAACAAAATGAGCTCATATAGAAAACTTTGATTGATATATAGGTTACATTTTCCCAATGCTTTTTGTTTATATAATCTATAAAGCTTCATCAATCTTTGTCTCTAAAAAAAATGTAACACTCACTCCTTCTAGAATTGCATTGTTTTTCCTTGTTCAACTAATGTTTTTAAGTGTATTATTTTTTAGTTATACCTGATCTGTTTTTTGAGTAGCTATTTGAAATGGTTTAAACTTGTTTTTTAAGATACTCTATTTTTCTATACTCCCAGTCACTATAATAATTATTACTACTGCTTTTTGATTTAAAGTTTTAGGTTCTTTTTTAAATTCATTTAAAACTAAATCTAAAAATTATAGATTTATTTCATCAGTAGGAATATGATTTTTTCTCTTTATTTATCTTCTTACTTTAGCTTGATTACTCTGATTATATAATCTGTATTCTGTTTTTATTATATTGCTTTGTTTTTCAATACTTTCTTATAAACAAATTCTTTCTTTAACTCAATGAATTTTTACTTATGAGATTTCATTTAAAAATCATGAAGTTAATTCAAAAAATATTCTGAGTAAAATAGCTCCAAAGTTATTAACAGCAGAATTTTTCTTTATTGTCATTAGTTTGATTCTTTCAGTGAACTTGATTTCAATAATGAGGCCGTTTCCAATAGGATGGGATGATTTATGAGCCTATATGAACTTTCCTCATTTAATGGCTAATTCAGGTTCAGTATGAGAATTAGGTTGAATGATGAGCTGGCAAACATTCACTGGAATTGGATACTTATTTAATAATCCAACTCAAGCTTTTTTTCTCAATAGTGTTGGAGGATTTATGAGTGTAATTATTATAGTTCTTATAATTTCTGAAATTTTTAAAAATAAGAAGAAAAGTTTTATTCATCTTCCTCTTCTTGCTGCAACATTGTTTATTTCTATGCCAATGGTTGTTTTTCAACAAGCAAAAGATATGAAGTTAGATGCTGGATTATTTTTTATAAGTATTATAGCACTCTACATGCTTTTTGAATTCTATACAAACTATAGGAAGAAAAAAGACGAAAAAAAGCTATTACCTAAAATAGAAGTATTAAAAATATTTTTTATAGTTTGATTGCTTCTTTGATTCACTTTTACTATTAAATTTACATCTCTTTTACTTATTTCAGCAGTATTTTGAGTATTATTTTATACAAGGTTATGAATATTAGGATTCTTCTGATATTTAAGTTTATACTTTGCAATATTTACAGCAGGATGACTATGGAAAATGATGAATGTTGTGACTTGAAATTCAAGTGTTAATAGCTCTGATAATATGGCAAACGAGACTATTGCTTTTTTAGCTTTAATGTTTCTTGGAGTCCCTTTGAGTGCTATACAGTTTATACTAGATAATACAACATCATTAATTATTTTCATTATATGAATAGCATTTTTAATTACTGCTAGAGTAAAAACAAAAAAAAGATTTAGAAGATTTACCCCAAGAATCATTTCACTATTTGTTTGAATTACTGTTGCTATTCTGCCATGGTGAATTAATAATATACACTCTACTCTTTCTTCTGATTGAAAGATTGGTATCAGTGCTTTAATTTCTTGAACAGCTGAAAAATTTGATGTAAATTATAGTAAAATCTATTCAGAAGCGGAATTGAAAAATATAGATTCAAAAACTAATTTAAGATGATTAACCTCATCTGGAACTACAACTAATGAAGATTGGTGAAGATATTTTGGATATGAAGAATGAATTAATAACTATATAAAATTGCCTTGGAATTTAACAATGCAAAAAAATCAATGAGGAGAGTTCACTACTATTTGATTCTTATTTTTAGCACTACTTCCAACTGTTTTTTTGTTCCTTCCATTTAGAAAAAATGTTTACTCATTGTGAGTATATTGATTAATATTTTTTGAAATACTACTCTTTGTTATTCCAGTAACAAATCAATTTTTTACTGAACTAATGACAAGCATACATCTCCCATATGGATATATATTTATTCTTCTTTTAGCTCTGATTCCATTAATATTTTTTATCCCAACTCTGCAGAAAAAAGATTTATCAACTTTATTTAAAATCAATTTAATTTTTACTATCTTTTATAGTCTTTTATGGTGAGTATCTGCTTTTGGTGTAGTATGGTATGGGGTTGTTATGTATTTCAATTTTATTCTGATGATTATTTTTTGAGCTTACTATTTAGGTTCATATAAAGAGAATGAATGAGAAGAGAAATTGCAAATTAAATTTTTCGGATCATTTGTTCTCTTGTGAATTATTTGAATATACATTTTCTGGAGTGTATTTCCACATACTTTTAATAATTTAAAATCTGCATGATATAAAGAATATAAGATGTGAGAAATAACGGTTGATGAAGCTTCATATATTTTCCATCCAGAATATCTATCAATGCTTTATAATATGAATATTAATTCCAAAAAGGCTCAACTTTTTATTAATGACTCAATAGACTCTGAACAGATTATAAATATTATTAAGACTAATAAATTAGAAGATGATATTGTTTGATTAAAGCAAATGCTTACACAAGTAATTCAAGATGAAAGAATTAATGATGTAGTGTTAAAGAAATCTGCATATAATTCACTTCAAAAGATATATAAAAATATTTCTAAACCAAAAACTGA
>CALLPO010000073.1 GCA_938015605.1 uncultured Candidatus Altimarinota bacterium
ACTATCTTCATTTCCATTAATTGCAGTTATAGCTATAATATTATCATATTTTATGCTTTGAGAAACACTAAATGTTCAACAGCTTACTGGACTCATTCCAATATTTATTGGTTTCTTTCTGCTTACTTATTACAAAATTTCTTAATATTAAGTTTATAACTCTATAAAACTATGAAAAAAGCATTACTCCTACATGGATGGGAATGAGATAGTAAAGGTTGTTGGTTTCCTTGGTTGAAAGGTGAACTAGAGCAACAATGATTTGAAGTTTTTGTCCCAGATTTACCAAATACTCAATACCCGGTTTATGAGGAACAAATGTGAGCTATTAAAGAGTATGCTGATGATTTATGAGAAGGGGATATTATTGTTGGGCACTCTTTATGATGTACTCTAGCTAGTCATTATATTGAAAAACATATGCTTAAAAAACTTACAGTAATACTTATTGCTCCAGTGTATCCGACTCTTTGAGAAGAACTAGCTGAGAAGCTTTGAAAATATTTAGAAACACTTAATAAATATTATTCAAGAGAAAATACTTTTGAGGCACTAGATAATGATTACACAGTTTTTCTCTCAGATAATGACCCATTTATCAAAATGGAAAGTGCTATAAAACACTATAATAATTTTACAAAAGACAATAAAAATTCAGTTGAATATAAGCAGTTTCACAATTGGTACCACTTTAGTGACGGAGCACCTGAACCTATAAAACAAATTCCAGAAATCTTAAATTATATTAAATAAAAATATTATGACAGAATATATAAATATAGCAGTTGAATTCATTGCAAATAACTCTTGGGTTAAAATAGTTATTATATTAACACTGTTTTTGTTTGCTATGTGAATTCTAAATTTTGTAATTAACTTTATTAGAAATAGAGTGAAAAATGAGAAAGTAAAAAGTATGATTCATTTCCTAAAAAGACCATTAATTATTACTTTAACTATCATTTGAGTATTATTTTACTTAAAACAATCTAGTGTACTGGGGGAGAGTTATAGTACTGTAGAAAAAGTATTTAATACTGTATTATTTATATACTATCTATCAATTGCTAGTAAACTTAATAAAATATTTTTAATCCCTGTTATTAAGAAAACTCTTAGTGCAAAGAAAGTTCCAAAAGATGTATTAATGCTTGTAGAGAAAATAATTGGAGTTACAGTGTTTATTATTTGAATCTATATAATTCTCTCTGTTTGGGAAATAAATCTTACTCCACTTCTGGCTTCTGCTTGAATTGCTGCAATGGCACTTGCAATGGCAGCTAAGGATTCTTTAGCAAACTTATTTGGATGAGTGTCACTATTCCTTGATTCAGCTTTCAAAGTTGGAGACTATGTAGTAGTTGATAATGACAAGAGGTGAGAAATAGTAGAAACTGGTTTTCGTTCTACTAAGATTCAAACAAGAGATGATGTACTTGTAACAATTCCAAATTCAGTTCTAGCAAATGCTACACTGGTAAATGAGTCAGCTCCGTATAAAAGTTATAGAATTAAAATACCAGTATGAGTTTCATATTGAACAGACTTAGACAAAGCTGAAGAAGTACTACTTAGTTGTGTTGATTGAATTGATTGAATTGTTGAAAGTCCTGAAAAGAGAGTAAGAGTAAGAGCACTAGCAGATTCTTCAATCAATATGGATTTAATGGTTTGGATAAAAGATCCAAGTTTAAGATGATGAGTAAAACACAAGTTATTCAAAAAAATATATACAACACTTCCTGAAAATGGAATTTCATTTCCTTTTCCACAAATGGATATACATATGAAAAAAGATATTACAGATTAATTCTGTAATATCTTTTTTTCTTCTAGAAATTTCTTTTTAATGATTTGAATAATAATTATTTTATTTTCATTTTTTGTATGAATTTGTTCAAGTAGAGAGAGTACTTTATTTATAAGAGCTAATTTTCTTTGAGAAGAATATCATTCAATTTTTTGGAAAAATATCTCCAGTCTTTGATCTATTTCTATTTCTAGTCCTTGTAATTCTTCGCTTTTAGAATCCTCTGGAGTATCGCTTTCTTCTCAGCTGTTATTTATATTTTTTGTTTCAGAATCTTTATCTATATTTTGATTTTTCTCTTCTGTTAGTGGAGAATTAAAATTGCTGACATCGTCAGAAGTTATTCATATATTATATGTTTGATAAAATTCAAGCTCTTGGTTATTAGTGTTTGTGTCTCTTACTTCAAGATAGAGAGT
Organism: uncultured Candidatus Altimarinota bacterium; assembly: GCA_938015605.1. Classification (GTDB taxonomy): domain Bacteria; phylum Patescibacteriota; class Gracilibacteria; order BD1-5; family UBA6164; genus CALLPO01. The sequence continues at coordinate 2,230 of CALLPO010000073.1, forward strand.
ATATTCTTGATTTATAATACTTGCATCTGTAATAAGTACTCAACATACCATGTAAATGGTTGTATCTTTTACAATGAATTCTCATGTACATGTTCTTCATCTCTCATTTGTGCCTATCCTGAAATCATATTTATACACTTGATCAGTGTAATCATGTGTATCGAATTGTACCAGAAAAACAAACTTCTGTTCAGATTCATTATATATATTGCTAATATTTGGTCTTTCCCAAGAAACAAATTCATTTCTGTCATTATCATCAGCAAAAATATTTGAAAAGGTAAGACATATTATTAATAAACTCAAAATATTTTTTATAATTTTTTTCATCAGTAGTAATTTAGATATTATTATGCTAATTTTAATCAATTCTCAATAGTTTTATCTGGTACAGCCAGCACAACAGAATTATCTTCCTGAACAAAACCAGTAATTAAAAACTCAGACATTATTGGACCAATCTGTTTTTCAGGGAAGTTTGTTACTCAGATAATTTGTTTTCAAATTAGTTCTTCTTTAGAATACAAATCAGTAATCTGAGCACTAGATTTTTTTACTCAAGTCTTTTCTCAAAAATCCACTGTTATTATATATGCAGGATTCCTTGCTTCTGGAAAATCTTCAACCTTAATCACTGTACCACTTCTTAATTCAACTGCTTGAAAATCTTCCCAATTTATTGTTTGCATTTTTTGTCATTAAATACTAAATTATTCTTCATTAAAGATTAGATATTCTCATTCACTTACTACTTCTATATTATCATCAATAATTTTTAATGCAGATTTATCATCAATTGCATATATGACTTTTGATGTTTCTTTAGATGCTTTTAATATATTTTCTTCTCTTATTTTAGGGAAAATTTCTGAATTTAAGTGAGGTAAGAAATAAAAATCAACGAAGTTGAGAGCATTAAGTTTTTCAGTTTCTATTCTTTCTTCAGTATATAGATGATATGATAACTTAAGATCTAGATTAGGATTTGTAATCATACTTCATGCACTAATTCATACATATACTTTATCTTTTAGTAGCTCTTTAAGTTCATCTCGTAATCAAGTCTTTTCTACCCATCTCATTAAATGATAAGTATCTCCTCATGAGAAAAGAATTACATCAGCCCTTCTAAAGCTTTCCATAAAAAAGTCTTTATCAACAGTTTGAATATCTGTAATTTGAATGGCTTTAGGATTAAGTTTTTTCAGACTGATTAAATTATCTATAACCCAAGTTTTGTCTCCAGTCTCATTATTACTAGCAGTTGGAATAAATACAATATTAGTATCTTCAGGTTTTTTTCAGACAAGTTCAAATAAAGCTTTTTTAATACTATCATTAGAGATTCAATTTGAGGTTAGTAAGAATTTCATTTTATTTTTTAAAAAGTAAGTTTCACCTATTTTATTCAATAGGTAATGATTTGCAAAATCCTTCTGTGATTTGTTGATGAAGATGACTTACTATATTTTGTAAATTGAACAACAATGTGCTAAACTATTAATGATTTAGAACAATTTATATATAAACTATGAACAAAGAATTGTGAGACAATATCTGATACTTTCAGGTAACACCAGACTTAAATTTAGATTCACTAGAAATACATGAAAGCTATTGAAATAAAACCTTGTCATGAATAGGATGAATGTTATCTTTTGAATTGGAGAAGCTTTTAAAAAATAGAGAAGGACTCTTTTTTAGAATAAAAGAATGAGAACCAATTATTGCTTCAATAAGAAATATTAATAAAGAGTTGAGAATTCATCTTTATACAAAGGCACAAAATCAAAAACTTGCTGATGTTGTGGAGATTAGAGAATCATTATGATGAACATTAGCAGCTTATTGAATTAATGATGATAAAATATTGGATTCAATTAAAATGTTTCTTACAACTCCTCATTTTGATTGAACAACTCCGCATTTTGACTGAACTAAAACTAAGGATCAAGTGGATAGTACCCTTGAACAAAAGAGTTAATATTATGTGAAATACTTAATATATTATGTGAACCTCTAAAAAATAGTTTTTAACAATTTCGTTAAAAACTATTTTTTTATTATCGTGATTGATTTTCTATAAAAATATTGTGTAGTAGAATGTAAAAAAACTTGACTTGCTTTTAGCTAAAAGGG
>CALLPO010000074.1 GCA_938015605.1 uncultured Candidatus Altimarinota bacterium
CAATTGTTTTTAAATCATAAGAAAAGAGTAAGCTATTAACATGATCAGATTTATGTAAATAATAATTCCCATAATGTCCTATTTTTTCAAAAAGAGAGATTATATCTTTCTTTTTTTCCTTAAACTGTAGAGCTTTATCATTTCTATCAATAATATCTTTAAGCATTAATAGTCTATCTTTTCATTCATTTGAGATAGCTAAATCTGGAAAATCAGTAAGTATTTTATCTAGAAGGTTTTGAAACTTATCAGGTTTGCAGATTCTTCTATTATTTGGTATTCCATAAGATCATCACAATATATGTTTATGATAAAGTTCTTGATATGCTAATTGAAAATTTCTATGTTCAACCCCATTGTTTCAACCCTGAAGCTTATTTATAATCTGTTTCTTTAATTCAGACTGATAATCAGCTAATGAGTCTCATCACTTTAGACTTATCACTTTTTCATCTCAAGTTTTTTCAGAGTTATGTTTTTTAATTTTTCTATCTAAAAAATCATTTTTATTAGTTGAAGCTTTCTGAAAATGAGAAAATGAAGGGATACCTCTAAAAAAATCTAGTATAATCTCTTGAATTTCATCTCTAGCTTCATCTCGTTGATTCTTTAAAATAGGGTTTGTTTGTAACTCAAATAGTTCTCATTCATTTCCTGAAGAAATATTCTCTACTGACATAATATATAATTAAAAGTTAATATATTAAAACTTATTTAGAAAAGTTGTAAAGTCAAATCCTTAGAAATAAAAAAACTACAAAATTAATTGTAGCTTTTTAGTTAACTTAATATTCATACATATTTTAGTGCAGCCAACATACTTGATGCTTGAGACTTATCTCAATCATGAATCATATTTTTTGTTGCTTGTGAATATTTATATTCAATATTTAGTTTCTGAACTTTTCTAATTGTTTTATTCTGAATTTTTAAGATCTTTGCATCTCTTTTTTCTTCAGCAATTTTAAGTTCATTTTTTAACTGTTTTTGTAATTTATTCTGTAGAAAATTTTCATTTCTAGTTAACAATGCTCATCACATATTTGTTTGATTAATTTATAATTATATTGTGTGTAAATAATTATTTAATTAAAATACTATTTTCATTTTATTTCTTATTCACTCCTTTTTATTTTTTAGAATCACTATCTTAATGTAAGATATAATTCTTGGCTTTTTTCTAAGGCTTTACTTAGAAAATATGCTCATTCTCATCTTGTAAGTTTCTCATTTGGTTGAAAATATGTTTCACCAAATTGATCTTTCCAAGTATTATTTCTATCAAATATTGCATTTACTTTCTTATTATCACTGTCAGCTAAATCTCTATATGTAATAGAACTTTTAACTCCTCAATCATTAATAACTAAGTATAGATATGCTTTATCTAAAAATTGTTTTCTTGTAATTTGTTTAAAAGACTTTTGTTTATCTTTACTTAATTCTATTAGTTTTTTAGAAACTTCAGCTCTTGTGTTTGAATTTGTACTTTTATCTTTTATTTCTTCTAAAGTATTTTGAATCCATACTAGGGCATCTTTTTCTGTCAGTCAAGAATTTTCCAAAAAATATCATTTATTAGTTCAATCTACTATTCATCTTTCCAGAAGATCAATAGTTTCATCATAATATTCATACTTGTTAGTTAATCATTTTGGTGTACTAACATTTATCTTTTTTGTAGAATATGTTTTTCAGCTACCTTTTCAAACCAAACTTATAGTTGAGTAATCTGATGATAGTGTTTTATAATCAAATAATAGTAATCATCACACAGTATCAGCATATGTAACAACTGGATCTTTTACATAATCTCAATCAGCACATTCTGACTTGTAAATTTTACTGACATCTTTAAGTTCTCATCTTTTAATACATACTTCAGAATAATCTCAAGTATTTAAAATATATGAACCATTAAATGGTAAGTTTATAAGTTTTTTGTTTGCTTCATCTTTAAATAAAACTATTGCAGTTTTTGTTTCTCACATTGTAATGGCACTTGAACTTAAAATCTTAGCAGTTTTAGGATAAACTTTTACGTTTTCTCAAATAACTTTTAGATTAAATGTTTTAATAACTTTGTTTCAAAGTTTTATCTTAAGTGTTGTGTTTCAAGGTTTAAGTCACTTTAAAGAGATATTTCTTACACCATTTGAAATATACGTAATTTTTGTTGGAAAAACTGAAACAGTTTTTTCATCAATTTCAAACGTAATTCAAGCAGGTAATGCTCATCTAAATGCTTTCCTTTTAACTCTATTAATTTTATGAAGAACTTCTAACTTAATTTTAAATTCTGTTCAAATTTCTATATTTCAACCTAACTCTTCAAGAGAAATATTAATTTCATTATCATCAAGAAATTCATTTATTTCTCTCTCTTCAATTTCTTCTCTTGATAGGATATTTGTTCTTGAAATTTTCTCAGTAATTCTAGAAGTTGTAACTGCTGTATTTGAATTATTAGAGCTTCAGATATATACTTTTTCTTCCCCTCTTTTATCAGCTTCAGTTAAGCTTAGAAATTTAATATATTCTGATTTTGTATGTGCTCTAGTTTTTGGCCCAAACCAACCAGCTCAATCTTCATTTTTTGTTTTTATAACTTTATTTTTCAATTGGAAATCTATAATTGAGGATTCAACTTTAGTATATTTTCAATCAATACTTCATTTATAATATCAAAGATCTTTATATATTGTTTGAACTGTTTTTATATCTGCTGAAGTTGAATTCATGTCAGTATGAACAGTTTTATTAAATATATTCATATCAAATCATTTTAACTCATTTGAGTTATTTGAACTATTAGTGTATTTCTTATCGTTTGTTGTTTGTGTAGTTTTAGTAGTAATCTTTGTGTTATTAGTTGCTTGAATTTCAATATTATCAAGTAACTCTCATTCTGATTCTAAAAACTTAAGTGGATCAAGTGTATGTTCAGCTAATTCATCAAAACATACTCATTCTTCAGTAATTTTATAATATCAGTATGGACATGTTGCCCAACTGTAATAAAAAGGGTGGAATAAATGTTCTAAATCAATTTGAAAATGTAGATGGTTTCATGTTGAATTTCAAGTACTTCAAACTTCTCATACTTGTGATCCAACTTTAATAATATCTCATTTTTCTACATCAATTTTAGATAAATGTGCATAGTTTGAAACTATTACTTTTCATCTAATTGTATGTTTAACTGATACAACATTTCACCAAGAAGGGTCTTTTTTTGCTAATATAACTGTTCAATCTGCTATTGAGTAGACAGGAGTTCATTTTGCTGTAGCAATATCAACTCATTGGTGACCTCAATGTCATACATCCCAACCATATTTATAACTTGACCCCCATAGAACAGTATACAATCTTGTGTATTCATTGTATCATCAATCTTTTTTTATATATTTTGTATAATCTTTTGTATTCAATACTGGAAGTGTTTCTTTACAATCTGAACCAAGAGTTCAAAAATCATCAAATCTACATTTCAGTTTAGAAATTTCTTTTAATGGATATACCACTCTATCATTTCATGCTTTAACATCAATAGAAAAAGTTGTACTTACAATAAAAGACACAAGAGTAATTATACTTAATACTTTTTTAGGCCTAATTTTAATAGCTTTAATTAGTATCATAATACTTCTCTAGTAATAAAATAATTAACAAGTAGATTAATTTTCTATATATAAATGTAGTTACTAATCTTCAACCACAAAGATTTTTACTTATTTATAGACAAAATATTAATTTCTACTTTTCAAATATCTTTTTTCATATATAATTACATATAAGTAATAAAGATATCTGTTTTGTGTGTGTAATTAATTATTTCTAAATATATTAAAACACATAAACTACTAGTTGTCAAATAGTTTAATTGTTTCTTAATATATTTTGTATGACAATCTTTGAATTAAATTTTTTATGAATAACAATAGCACCGACATATTACTGACTTATGTATGCACTGTGATTCATTTGAGGGTATTGGATTATTAAAACAAGAATAACGGGTATTTTTTCACCAAACATTCTTTATAAAATATTTTCATGAAAAAAAATAAGTAAAAAGCAAAAAAACAAACTAGCACCGAAGTCTAAGTATAAAATTTGAGATTTTATGGATTCATTATTATTTTATATCTTCTTTTGAGTAGTTATTTGATGAAGACTGTGATATATAATTTTTTATAACTTTAGCCAATACTTATCAGATCCATTATCTATATTCAAAGTCTGGGAATGATGAATGAGTTTCCATTGATGAGTTATTTGAGTAGTTCTTGCAATGTGGCTATTTTCAAAAAAACATAAAATTAATTATTATTCTCTAGCTGATCAAGTTACAGCAATCTTGCCTCTAGGAATTTGATTTTGAAGAATTGGAAATTACCTTAATAAGGAACTATTAGGATTTTGAGAGTACTTTTGACCATTAGCCATTAAAACTAATACATGAAGTTACTTCCCTTCACCATTAGTAGAATTTTTACTTGAATGAGTTGTATTATTTATAATACTAAATATAGCTATTAGAAAAAAACAATTTGAATGACAAATAGCAGCACTATTTCTTATTTTTTATTGAATATTCAGAATAATTGTAGAAGTATTTTTCAGAACACCAGATGAACATATTTGATATATATTTGGTTTTCTGACACTATGAACAATCTATTCAATTCCAATGATACTTGCATGAATATACTTTTATATCAAATTAAAAAATGCAAAATAATTTTACAATTTCAAACTTTTTTTTGTTTCTATCTGTAGTAGCAACACTTGCTGCAACAGTTTTTTCTGACTTTAATATTTATTTCAACTGGTGAGTTAACTCATATTTTCTTGAAGAATGAAATTATTTACACTTTATTCTTCAATTATTCACTTGAACTTTTCTGCATTGATGAATTCTGCATTTAGCAATGAATTCTATTTTTATTCTTTATTTTTGAAATATTGTAGAGTTAATGCTTGGAAGAAAAAAATATATAATTTTCTTTCTCTTTACAGTAATTTTTATTTGAATATGACTAGCACTATTTGTACCATATCAAAACACAGTATGAATTAGCTGATTTGCACTAGCTTTACTAACTTATTATACATTAGAGCTTTGGTGACAAAAGAACCCTGAATACACTTGATGAATAACAGCAATTATACTTAATGTATGAATTTGATTCTATCCATGAATAAGTTTGTATGGTCATCTATTTTGAGTCATTGCATGAGTTATATTTTATTTTTTACACAGAAGTTTCTTTTCAAAACAAGAGATCTGACTAATGACTAACTATAAAAAATACATTAAAAAAATTCCCAAGGTAATGCCTGAGAATTTCAAAAAAAATTAATTATTATCTATTTCTCATTTGAGTTCTTCTTCTTCATCTTTTAATATTATTGTTTTTTAGTTTATAATTAGTCTTTAGATTAAAATTTGGATTCATTAGTTCTTTGATGACTTTTTTTCTTCAATCTACATCTACTGTAACTTCAATTCATAGTGATTCTTTATGTTGTGCTGCCTCTAGAGTTTTTTTACCATGATCTACATGTCATATTGTTCAAACATTAACACATGTATCTCAAGTAGTATTTCACACAGTAGATTCTACACTTGTAACCATAATCTTTAATAATTAAATAAAAACTATTTATAGTCATTCATATTTTTTTTGCAAACAGTAGATGTTAAAAAATATAACTATTCGTTAATTATTCAAACTCTTTCAAGTATTTGAGCCAAACCATACTTGGTGCTTAAAAATCTATTTCAAGTGATGTTGAAGTTTTTTATTAGTAGTTTT
>CALLPO010000075.1 GCA_938015605.1 uncultured Candidatus Altimarinota bacterium
CGTTCTTTGGTGGTGCAATACCTTCTGTTATGGCTTCTGATGTAGAGAAGTGAGCTGGAATGCATGCTATGCAACTTCTTATGTCTATGGATGCTTACGATAACGGTGATTATGCTATGGCATATACTAAACAACGTGAAGGAACAATGCATGTTGAATGACTAGCATCATTACTTGTAGGATGAATTGTAAAACAATTCCCAGAAGTATTTGAATAATATATCCATTCTTTTAGAAATCAAAAAATCCTCCTGTATTGCAGTAGGATTTTTTGATAAAAGTATTATCAATGACATATTTATATATTCGTACGTATTTACATAGTTAATAATTTATTTATTTTAGATCCAACTCATGTTATCACTTTGCCTAATTGAAGATAATCAAAAACTGTGATCTATGTTACAAGAATCATTAATTGATGAATGATATAGCTGTGATCGGTATCAATCTGTAGAATCTTTTCCAATAAAACACAGTAGTAGATATCATATATTTTTATTGGATGTTAATTTGCCATGATCAGATGGTATTTCACTCGCAAAAACTCTAAGAGAATTATGAACAGTTGGAATAATTTTTCTAACTGCAAACTGAACAATTGGTGATAAAACAAAATGATTTAATGCATGAGCAGATGACTATATAGTCAAACCATTTACTACAGCAGAAGTAATATTGCGTATAGAGTCACTGAGTACAAGACTTAGCGATAAACATTATTTTGTTTATAATGATATATATATTGATTGGAAACACCGTGAAGCAAAAAAATGAGAAACACAAATACATCTAACTCCAATCGAACGAGAAGTATTATGATATCTATTAAAAAATGCTTGATACCAATGTAATAGATCTGATATAATTGACCATGTTCGATGACATGATGCGATGTTTTCAATGAGTAGATCGCTAGATGTTGCAATTGCCCATCTCAGAAGCAAACTACACAAAGAATTGATAGAAACAATTTCTGGAGTATGATATAAGTTAGTCACTATAACTTAACATTTGCACATCATTCTAGTTCATTTCAAGAATCATCTTTTATTGATGCATAGTAAGCAAATACTTCTCATCAATCACTCGTTGAACATTGTTGTTGTGTCAGCGTAACATCAAAATCATCATGGACAATCATATATCATCATGAATCTAGTTGTCTAATAATTACAGAATATTCTCTTCATGGAGTAACTATATCATCGTTGATATAATCTTTCCAAACTGCAATTCATCATGCAATATCAAAACTCCATTTTGCTTGATTTCCTTCAGCAGTAATTTCTACTTTTGAAATATCAAATAAGTTTTCCAGATCATTTTGATCCGAATCTAAATCATCAACAGTATCTTCTACATTTGCGACTTCTTCCTCAACTTCTTGTATATCAGCTTCAACCTGATCGACTGAATCTTCAATTTCTCCAACTACATTTTCAATCTTATCTACTTCTTTTCACACCTGTTTCATGAGATCTTCTTTTATTTCAATAAGAACCTCTTCTTTTATTTCAGTCTTTAACTCATCATAATCAATCAAATCACTACTTATTGGTTGTGGAGAACTACATCAAGTCAATATTCATATCAAGCAAAGTCAAAAAAATGAGATTTTTTTCATAAGGCAAAAACTTAAGAATAAATAAGAGGTCTTGTTTGTTAGTTATTTAAATAACCAAGTCGAATTGATACATTATATACTCTACATCTAATAGCAAGATACTCTTATAATTTCCTTGAGGTCACTACCGAAAATTTAACTGGGTTTTAACAAAAAAAATAAAAAAATTATTGATATTGTCGAATATATTAGTATAAAATTGAATAAATTTACTGTATAAAACGTACATATTAATATCCTGTTAAAAAAACTCCACCATGTTTATTTAAAAGTCATTAGAATGAATATAGAAAAATTTGTTGAAAAATATATCAATGCTTACAATAATTGAAAGCAAATGGAAATGACTGATGAATATTATCATGAGAATGTTGTTTCTATAGAACCCATAAAAGGTCGATCTACAAAATCTCTTACAGATAAAATGGAAAGAAATAAACGTTACTTTTCATTAAACAAAAATATTCGTACAAGAATGCTTTCTCCAATAATATCTTGAAGGTTCTTTAGCGTAAAATATGAAATGACAGCTAATGATTCTCGAGATTGAAAAGATATTGAATTCCAAGAAATTTGAGTATTTGAAGTAAAAAATTGAAAAATAATCAAAGAACATTTCTTTTATGATCCTCCACAAAATTTAGCATAATTATCTCATGCCACACAAAAAACAAGAATATTTAATGTCAGTTATAAAAGCAATTGAAATATATCAATATGCAGAATTTTTTAGTGACAGAGAATTATCATTACATGCTTGATTGAGTGCAACCATGGTTTCTAAAATAAAAAAATGAACTACACTTCCAAAGTTATCTACTTTAAGAAAACTCAAAATAGTAGGCGTCGATATTCCTACTCCATCTAGAGAAGTCATAAAAAACACTCAATAATGTAATTAATGCTCCACAAAGTGCTTGACATTTCTTAAATATAATCATAGTTCTCAACTATGATTTTTTCATTTATGAATTATTTTTAATAAAAAATTATACATTTTTATTCAATTTTATTGCTTTTTTATTATTTTTTACTATAATTTACTTACTTTTATTCTTTAAACAAAAAAATGTCTAACATGCACTATAAAAAATCTGATGCCCATGATGCATATCATGATAAAGTAATTAACTGAATATTAAAATTTCAATTTTATAACTACTTAGATGATTCTGAATTAGCAAGTAAAACTTGATTATCAATTAGTACTATTCAAAAAATTAAACATAAAAAACACTTCCCAACAATGACAACGCTCAAAAAACTCAAACGTGTCTGAATACAATTACCAAGATCATTCATATGAGCTCTTCTAGAATCTCCAATAATATCTAAACCCCCATAGAGCTACTAGTATTTTTGAAAGATAATCTATACTAGCAAACAACTAAATGAACAACTAAATGAACAACTTTTTAATCTTCATTATTATATATGGATACTTCTACACAAGAGACAACAAATTATTCTTCAAATAAGATAAAATTGACCGAATGAATAGCTTGGATACAAAAAAATCTAGATATACTTACAACTGCTTGATCTGATTTACTTAATGATTCTTCAACAAGTATTAAAGAAAAATGGATTGAAATTCAATGATCTTATCATGAATTATTAGCTGATCTATATTCTAAGACAGATATTTGAAATAGTGAAGTAAAAGAACTCGAGCATACGCTTAAATCTCTATCAGCTAAAGCTAAAGAGCTATGAATAGACCTTGGATCAGAAATTAAAGAAGAATTGAATAGTTAGAAAAATCGAATTTATTTTGCTAATCAACCAAAATGAACATTTTAATAAAACTTATTATAACTTGATTGATAATTAGTTTTGCAGCATATATAGTTCCCTGAGTTTGAGTAGAAAACTTTTGGTGGGCAATTATAATATGAATTACAATATCATTAGTTAACTTGACGATATGAAAAATTATCCGTTTCTTAACAATTCCATTAAATATTATAAGCTTATGACTCATTTGATTTTTTATAACACTTTCAACAATTACTCTAGCATGATATATTCTACCTTGATTTACTATTGGTGAATTTTGGAGTCTTCTACTTTTCTCTTGAGCAGTTTGAATACTTGAATGTATATTTTGAATGGATACAGTAACTTAATTTTTTAAAACACTTATGCTACATACTCTTAGTTATATATTACTTATACTTCTAATTTGGATCATTTTTGGTTTTTTTATTTATCGAAGAATAGAACATATTCATAATATTATCGCTAATAGATATGCTGAAGAAACTAAAATTCTTCAAATTCAAAAGAAGAAAATTATCACGACTGTCTGAATTCTTATTGTGATTTGAATGGTATGTAGTTTAGTATTTATTCTTATCCCATCTATATCATAATGTTAAAAAATATATTCCAAATTACATCATTGTCAGGCAAACAAAATTTTTGATGTACTTTATCTTGTCAATAATCTTGTTGTTTGTTATCCTTCAATTATGAGTATTTATTTGATTCATCACTTTAGATAGTATTCCTGCACTATCGCGATTGTCCAATTATCTAGTATACTGAATCATTTTGATTATACTCTTTTTGTGGATGTATTTTATTGCTCGATTAATAACATATTTTTATTCGTTGCTTATTATTACTCCAGTGAGAGTTATAAAAATATCGTATTGATTATTTTTTAGTGAAAATATTAAAATCATTGATCTCAAAAAAGTCATATCAATAAATTCTAAACAACAATGATTCTTTCAGACTGTATGTAATTATTGAAAAATCACGTTAAGAAACGCCAATCAAACGGAATTAATCTTAGAAAAAATACCACATCCTAAATTGATTGCTAAAAAAATTGATGATTTATGCAAAAAAGCGTAATACTGTTTCTTTACTTATATTACTCTTTATGAAATTAGAAAATCTTTCAAAAATAATCCTTTTTATCATTTTTATCCTTGTTAGCTATTTTCATTTAGAAATAGTTGCTCCAATACTATTATCAGTATTCTTATATCTATTTTTTTCTTTCTTAGGTGAAAAAATTTTTGATAGATTTCAAGTATTCAATTGATTTGTTCGATCATTACTTTTATTTTGAATATTTTTTATTTCCTTATTTATAAGTGGAGTTGTTGCATGAAACTTTATTTGAGAAAACTTCTCTCTTTTGTTTTCTGAGTTAGAATGATGATATTCACAAATTAAAAATACATTTTTAGAGTATGTTCCACAGATAACAAATACTTCATTACTAGAGAATCTTACTGATGATGAACAATTTGTTTCTCTTTCCAATCTTGAGAGAGTTATATGATGAACATACGACAGCTTAGAATTCCTCTTATTGACTGTTATTATGACTGTTATTCTCTTATGATTTGAGAAACGTATCATATTTAGTTTGAAAATGATCATACCAAAAATACATACATACATAACTCTCTCAAAAAAAGTTATCTCCAAATATATCTTATGAATTTCAATTATGACACTTATAATAAGTGCTTTTTATTTTGTATGACTGATGATATTTTGAGTAAAATACTCACTCATTATAGCAGTATGTGCAGGAATTGCGGCATTTATTCCAACTGTCTGAACTTTATTTTGATGAATTTTAGCAATTTTTGCTACATGGATTCTCACATGAGAAGTTAGTACAACTATTGGAATAACTATTTGGATCGTTTGTGTCCAAACTATTGAAGAATATTATATCCTTCCAAAGGTGGTTGGAGACAAAGTAGCATTAAATCCATATGTTACACTCTTATGAGTAATATGATTTTGATATGTCCGAGGGATCTTATGAATCTTCTTATCTACTCCACTCCTTTGAATTCTTATGGAACTATGAAAAGAACAAAAATCCTGGTATTACTACCTTCTTGGAAAACAATCATTAGATTAGAATAATTTTAGAATATACCTTATCTTATGACTATGTCTGAAAATAAAGAACTAGAAGAATCAATCCAGTGACTCACAGAAGTTTTAAAAAACAAAAATTCATTTTCTCATAAGCTCATTGCTTGATTAATTACTTGAGCTGCGACAGCAATTTGAGCTACTGTTGTTGCATGATTAGTTATGTATCTACTTGGGAGAATACTCAAAAAATTCGATCTAAATCAGCTCTGAGCTCTACAAGATATTGTGAATCAAGCTGCAGAATCATTTTAAGGCTACCTATTTGTGAAATTTATCATCCTATCTATACCGATATTTCAAAAAAATCGTTCTTCCTTTTGCCTCCTTTAACTTCTCAAAGACCTATAGTTCAGCTTCAATACTTTTTATTAATCTTATATAAAATATCATTTAACACTCTCTTAGAAGCTTGAGAACTATGAGATGTAAATAAAGATTGCTGAATATGTGTTGCATCACTTAAATTTCATAAGTAGACACCTGTAGTTCTAAATAGAATATCTCCAAACTCTATCCTTTCAAATAA
>CALLPO010000076.1 GCA_938015605.1 uncultured Candidatus Altimarinota bacterium
CTGAAATATCATCTTCTCATAAATTAAGCTCATTAAGCTTACATTTAAAATCAGATTCAATATTCAAACTATTAACATAATTTTTATACATATCCTGTATAATTCCAAATTCATTCTCTATTGTTTGTAATCTATTTGAAACAATTTCTTGAGACTTATTAAAACCAGCTTCTTGTAATATAGTTGGAGTAAATTTTAATAAATCTGTAAATAATACAAAATTATAACTCTCTATATAATGTGGGTACATAAGATTATCAAATACTTTTCAGTACTTTTCTATGAAATATGACCTATTATTTTTACACATGAAAAATTTATTTTTCTTAGTTAATGGTTTTAATATAAGAAAAAAACACTAAAAAACAAGTATTTTAAAGTGTTTTACCAATTTCACAATAATTACAAATTAAATTATTTCTTTATAATTGTTCAAATATTTGGTTTTTTCTCATTCAGAATGATTTACTGCTGCATAATATTCTTTTCAAAACTTCCTTCATAAATCTGCTTTGGCTCTTGCAAGTCATTCACCTATAATTTTTACTTTTTCAAAATCTAATTTTTGAGTCCTTCAATCTAAATAAAGATATTTTCAAACTTCCTGTTGAATTACATTCAGTATTTCTGGATTACCTCATTCATTAGTTATATTTTCTCTTCATTCTTTTCAATAGTGAGTTGTTACAAATCATCCTTTATATGGTTTATCAATAGTAGGCTTAACTCATAAATGATATTCTATCCTCTGAGCATAATAATTAACAATCTCTGAATTACATGAACTTCAATCTTTTACTCATAAGTTAATAAGAGGGAAACCTCACGTCTTATATGAATCTTCAAGTACATTTCTTCATGTACATGTTGCTCAAGTATCATGATCATCAACTAGAGTAACTCATCATTCACCTTCAATTGTTTTATCAATTAATTTCCTTAATAATTTATGGAAAAGTTTATAGCTTTCAGATCATTCTTCAACTCACTCAAACAAAGCACTAGGCAAAACGTTATTACAAAAATCATCTTTCTTCAATACTTCTCATGCTGCTCTAGCTGGATCAGTTATTCATCTTGATTTGGTAGCTCTTACTACTGTTGATTCTGGGATAAATGAATGTTTAACAAGGTGACGAGTTCAAAAATCAGAATAATTCTTTAATATTCTTAAAAATTGAGAATATCTATTTTCAACTTCATTTAAGACATCATCAGACTTTATCATATTTAATAAATTTTCTCATCATTTTTCACTAAGTAGATTATGATGAATTTCATCTTTAATACTTTGTCTTACGTCAGATGGTATATTGTAAGTTCAATGAGTCAATGAAGTAATTACAGATTCAGAAAAATTATCTTCATTATAAAATTCTTTTTGTTTTTTACTCAGATTTGGAGTTACAATTCAGAATAAACTAAAATTTTCAGGCTTATGAAAATGTAAAAGCTGTTTATTCAAAACGTTAATCAATTCTTCTTTAGTAACAAAATTACTAGTAATAACTTTTTGTTCATCATTATCAAAAACATAGTAATCATTACTTAGAAGATCTTGTAAGTCTTGAACTTGTAATTGATTTAATCATTTTTCAGATAAATTATACTTTTTTCAACTTGAACCAATTTTTAATTCAGAAATTTCAAATGAATCACAATTAAGCTCTGTCATATAAAAAAATTAGAATATAATATAAAGACATTATAGCATATATTTCATAAGATGCAAACAATACACATAGACCAATAATAATCTTAATATATACAAAATAAATGCTTTATTAAGTAACAATATACTTTAATTTATAATTGTTAAAAACTCCAGAATAGCCTCTATTCAATAAGACAAAAGGTAGTTGTGCACATTTTGTGAACATAGAAGTTTGTCAAATAGAAATATAGTTTTGACTGAATATGAAATCCGTTTATATTATATGTAATCTAAAAGAAAAAAAGAAAATTAAAATTCTAAAAAACTTTAAGTAACAAAAAGCAAATAATTACAGATAACTCTTTCAAAAGGATACCTCAAAAATTGCTACATATTTTATACACCAAAACACTATTATAAAACATGGAAAACATCTACACTCTAAAAAACATTATAACTAATCTTACGAAAGAGATTAAAAAACAAGACTTCTTAGTATACTTCAGAAAGATTTCTATTATAGAAATTAAAGATAACACAATTACTTTTGGTGTAGAATCTAGCTTTATGAAAAATAATCTAGAAGCTAAGTTTACTAGTCATATATTAAAAGCAAGTCAATCTGAAGACAGCGATATCGTAGGTATTACTCTTGAAATTGATGACAATATAGATACTCCCTCAAATACTCAAGTTGTAGATTGTACAAAATTCTACAAAGAAGCAACAAAGACAACTAAAGCTACTAAAAAAAGTCCTAAAACAGTTTGACCTAATACAAAAGGGAGAAGTGTTAATGAGAGATATACTCTAGATAAATTTATTGTTTGACCAGATTCACAATTAGCTCATTCTGCATGTGAAGCTGTAACTCAAAATCCAGGTAAATCATATAATCCATTATATATATATTGAGATGTAGGTTTATGAAAAACTCACCTACTTCAAGCAACAGGTAACAAAATCCTTGGTAAATTTAAGGGGAAGAAAGTTCTCTATACAACTGCAGATAAATTTATTACTGAATATGTAGCTGCCGTTAAAAAAAGAAGCGTAGAAAGATTAAGAGAAAAATATAGAGAAATTGATGTGTTAATTATTGATGACGTACAATTTCTTGCTAGAAAAGAACAAACTCAGAATGAACTATATAACATTTTTAACCTTCTATATGATTCAAGTAAACAAATCATTATTAGTTGAGATAGAGCACCTAAAGAGCTTACAGAATTAGAACCAAGATTAAGATCTAGATTTGAGTGGGGTATTACTGTTGATATTGGTAGGCCTGATTTTGAAACAAGACTAGCTATTATTCAAGAAAAATCACGTGAGAGAGAATTTTTGATTCCACAAGATGTTTGTGAATTCATTGCTGCAAATGTAACTGAAAATGTAAGAGAATTAGAATGAGTTCTAAATCAACTTTTAGCTGAATATGAGCTAACTGGGAATACTCCTAGTCTTGCAAGAGTAGCTGCTAAACTAAAACAACTTAGTTATACTAGTGACCTACTTTGAGCTCCTAAAAATACAATCAATAAAGTTCAAATTAAAAGTTATGAAGATATTATTGATGCTGTATCTGCTCATTTCTGAATTGAAAAAGAGGGAATACTTGGTCCAAATAGAAAGAAAGAATTCATGATTCCTAGACAAGTTTCTATGTATCTATTGAAAACTAAAATGAACTACACTTACCAAAGAATAGGAAATATATTTGATGGAAGAAACCATGCAGCTGTTCTATATTCATGTAATAAACTTGGTAAACTTCTACAAAGTGACCAAAAGCTCCTTCATGAAGTAAATATTATTAAAGATGGAATTGGTTTATAAACCTCTATAATCATTATGAAGTTTAAAGACATATATACATCATTAAATACAGAGGTTAACCTCCAAAGATTTCACCCCAAAATTAACATTGAGGTGGAATCTTTTAATGGGTCACAGAATAAAATTGATCTTTGAGAAGATTTAGAACCTATAATTGATGCAACAGGGAATCAAAACATTCAACTCAAATCACTATCTAATAATCAAAAATCACTTGATAGTGTATTTCAAAAAAAGAAACCTTTAATATACATATCAGAAAAGAGTAAAAAAAGATTTAAGCTTTGATATATTAAATCAAAATTAATCTATTTAACAGAAGTAATCACAACATTTTTCAATCAATCGAAAGCATTAAAATATACTTCTATTGCATTATTTATTTTGTTACTAATTTTTATAGACAAAATTATAATAGAACACAATACTAAACAAGGTTATCAAAGATTATTATCAATCCAAAATACTGAGGATAATAAATCTATACAATCTAAAGTTAATTCTGCTCATTCTAACTTTATAATAGCAAAAATACTATTCACACCTTTTAAATTAGTTCCTAGTAAAGATGTGAAAAATGCATCAAATATTATAGATTGAGGGAAAGAAATTACTACAGTTCTTAGAAAGAATATAATTTTACTCAACGAAGTAAAAGATTTAATTACTGAAAAAGGACCTGAAAATATAATGTTTTCGCAGCTACTCTTAAATAATAAGAATAGTTTTTTAACCCTTCATTCTGATATAATTAATATCCAAAATATTTATGAAAAATTAGAACTTTCAAACTCTAATTTAGATCTTCAAAATAAATTAAACCTCTTTAAAGAAAAGTTAAAAGAAGCCAAATATTACAGTTATACTTTTAATAATAATTTTAATACATTTCTTGAAATCCTTGGACACTCTCAGAGAAAAAAATACTTAATTGCATTTCAAAATAATGATGAAATAAGGGCTAACTGAGGTTTTATGTGAAGCCTCTGACTTGTGGATATATTTAGATGACAGGTGAAAGAATTTGAGAAAAATGATGTGTATTTTTATGAGTTTAAAATTAAAAAAGAGCAATTTACTAAAGAAATAGCTCCTGAATGAATCAATAAAATGACTCCTTATTTTTGACTCAGGGATTCAAATTACTATATAAATCATAAGGATGCAGGCGATAGTATTAAATTCTTTATGAAAAAAGCTTGATATTCTATTGATTGAATTATATATATCAATATGACTACACTTTCAAAAGTACTTGATTTAGTCTGAGAATTTGAATCCAGTGTTTTGTGACAAAAAGTTAATTCTCAAAACTTCTCAACTGTAATGAGTATCTTAGTAGAATCAAAAGTTTCACAAAAATGAACAACTTGAACTCCTAAACAAGTTTTATTTGATTTCATGAAAGAATTTCAATGAGTTCTTGAATCAAAAAATATATCAAAATCATCATTAGTTAAGATATTATATGAGGATTTATCAAGTAGAGATATTACTCTATATAATTTTAACAGAAATGAGAGGGAATTAATGGAAACTCTCTCATTATATAATCCAATTGATTATTTTTCAAATCTGGATTTTTCATACCCAGTATTCACTTCAATTTCTTGAAACAAAAGTGATAGGTATATTAAGCATTCTTATAATAAAATAGTTACTAAATGACCTGAATGTAGTTATTATACTACTCTTGAATTAAATAATAAACATACCTTTTGAAACAATGATTTACAATACATTTCTGGATTAATTTCTAACTTAGATATTAATGCTAACTTAAAAGAGAAACTATTATTCATTCAATGAAATTGAGTTAACAAACAGTATGTAAGAGTAATAATTCCAAAAGAAGCAATTATTACTACAAAAAATGTGAATATTATTGATTATAGTGATAGGTGACAGAGTGTTAATTTTTACATGAATACACCTGTGTGAGAGACTTCAAGCTTTAAATTAGAATATAGTATTACTAATAAAGAATGTAAGACCTATAGTTATAAATTTTATAAACAACCCTGAATTGAACAATATGATATAAATATAAATAATCTCTGAGAAAATAGAGAATTCTTAAATAATAAAAAAGATGTGTATATTAATTAAACACATCTTTTTTTATTATCTTCTTCCAAACTCCCTATCTCTCTCTTCTTCTAAAACTTTCTTTTGTTTTAATAATCATGAGAGGGAACTAATAAGTGCTAGAAAAATTCTTTTTTCATTTTCACTAAACCTTGATTTCCTTGCAATAATAATATTTCAAAGGGACTCTTTTCAAAGAGTAATTTCTTTTGTAAGTATTTTAAAATCTCACTGTATACCAATTTCCTCTAAAGTATAATTTCATTTTTCTACAATAGTATCAGCCATCTTTCAGGATTTTCTGGAATCATACTTAAGAGTAAGATACTCCTTCATCACAGGATTAACTTCTAAAAATAAAAGAAAATCACTTTCCATAATATTGTTAATAGAATCCAGAATTTTAAATATTTCTTTAAAATTAACATCAACTAATTCTCTAATATTCTTATTTATTTGATACACAGAAGTAATATATTTATTAGCATCACTCAGTCTTCTATTTGTAACTGATATAATAGTGCTTAGTAGGTTTTTGGCATGTTCAGGATTGTCTTCCATAAAACTTGTAAATCACTTTTGAGCATCAATAACAAGGAGATTTACATCAGTTTCTGCTAGAATTTTTACTTCTTTTTTAAAATCTCAATTTAATCCTCATTCTCCAACAAAATTTTCAGTCTTTAATGTTGCTAATATTTTCGTATCTGTTCTTTCAGGTGTTGTATACTTTTCAATACTCAAAATTCAATTAATAACAATATATATATTTGTATCAATATCTCATTCATCAAAAAGTACTTCCTTAGCAGCTAATTTTTTAGTTGTGAAGTGTGGTGATGATGTTAAAAAATTCATATCAAACATATTCTGTAATAATTAATCTAAAAGCATTTCTACACTTTCCTTATCTCTTATATATGACATAAGTGTATCTTTACTAATCATTTTTTTCTTAAATAAAGCCAGTAAATACTTATCCATAAGTATCATTCATTGCTTCTGACCAATTTCTAATACACTATATAATTGATGTGTCTTACCAGAAATTATAAGTGATTTAGTAGCATCATTTGCAATAAGCATTTCTCTAGCAGCTACTCTTCATGGCTTATCTGTCCTTGGCAGTAATCTTTGTGACATTATTCAAACTAAACTCATAGCTAATTGCATTCTAATTTGTTTTTGTTGTGTAGTAGGAAAAATATCTACAATTCTGTCAACAGTTTGTACAGAGTCATTTGTATGAAGAGTTGATAGGACTAGATGACCAGTTTCTGCAAGTGTAAGTGCTGCTTTAATAGTTTCTGGGTCTCTCATTTCTCACACCATAATAATATCTGGATCCTCTCTGAGGGATGCTCTAATAGCTGGAGCAAATCAATGAGTATGACTTCACACTTCTCTTTGATTTATTAAACACTTATCAGACTTAAAACTAAATTCTACAGGGTCCTCAATTGTTACAATGTGTTTTTTAAAATTCTTGTTGATATAATCAATCATTGCTGCAAGATTCGTAGATTTTCAGCTTCAAGTAGGACCTGTAATCAAAATCAATCACTTTGATTTATTACACATTTCTTTAACTTTTTCTCCTAATCATAATTCTTCAATAGAAGGTATATCTTTAGGAATAATCCTCATTGCAATTGAATAACCATTTGAATCCTTATAACAATTTACCCTATATCTATCTCAATTTTCAAAAGGGTATGATGTATCTAGTTCTAGATTTTCTTCAAATTTAGTAAAACCAGTTTCTCAAGTAATCTCAACAATAAAATCAACAACATCTGACTGAGTAAGCTTTACAATGTTTACTTGTTCATCTCAAATACTCAATTCTTGAATCTTTTCAATTTGACCACTATGATTTCTATAAATAGGGAAATGCCCACTATTCAAATGAATATCTGGGTATTTATTCTCACTTGAGAATTTTAGGATGTTGTATAAAAGTTCTTTTGAAGTCATATTTTAATACTATTTATTGTATAAGAGCATAATAACATAAAAATGATTTAAATACTAGTTCTGTACACTATCTTGTCAAAAGATGTATTCAGCTTGTTTGTTAGTAGAATTTAATACATCATTAATAACGCTCTTTAGAATAATATTTTCTGGTTGATGATGAGACATATAATCCTCAAGTGATTCAAAAGGTATTTGTTGATCATCTTCACTATCAAAGTTTATAAACTGTATAATAGAACAATCTTTTCAAGAATCCCTACAGTCAAAACCACTTGAATCCAGCTTATTTAAAACATTTTTTTCTCACAACTGTATATTAAATTTTTTAACATCATTTAAAAAATCTTCAAAATATTCAATATTATTTTGATTAATTAAATTAGCTAGATCTGGATATATTTGAGTTAAAGTATTCATAATTTTATCTATCTTGTTTAGGATAAGCAGTAATAATATTAATTTTGGTAACTTTTGTCTTTTTATTAACTGAAATAGTATATGCTACAACAACTTGAAAACCTTTTCTTCAGTCTTGAAGCCTAACAGTTGTATCTAGTCACTTAAATCAATTAAGTTTTAGATTACTTTTTTTAGAAAGAGACTTTGACTTCATTTTTTTATTTAAGGCTGTTCTTAGTTTCTGAATAAGTGTAGCCGTAGTCCATCACCTAGGAAACATAGTACTTGGTTTTTCTAATGGCTCCCCCTGAGGTCATTTTCAAATAATTAATCATCTTTCTAATCAATTAACTGTGTAGATTTTTCCTCATAATGATCAATTGGATAGTTTAATTCTTTTTGGAACAAATTTAAACTTAGTACTATCTAATTCTGAGATAAGGTGTCCTCATTGTATACGAAATATATTTTTAAAAGTTTCATGTCATACAAGTTCACCTCAGATATGTTTCTCAAATCATCAGAATTCAAACAATACCTTTGGTTTAATTTTTTCATTCTTTTCATGTTGCTTTCTTTTTCACTTTCATATTGAGATTAAGTCTGTTAATGAATTTAGTCAAAAATCAAACACTTGAGCAGCTGGTATTCTTTTTGACACTATATTCCATATCATCTCTCATGCTTTTTCATAAGCTCCAGATTTAAGTGTTTTTAATATTAATGAAAAATTAGGAATTTCAAATACTCATCAAATAGTAGATTTAAAGTTTTGAGAAATAACATTCTTTAAATCCTTAATGTCAATATGTTCAAGTTCATCTATATGACGTAACTCTCTAATTTTTTGAAAAAAACTTTTTTTTGTTTTCTTACTAATTTTAAGATATTCTCATTCTTTTACCAATTCTTCTTGCATAATAATACATTGAGAACTTGTATTATCTAGTATACAAGTTTTATCCTTAATAAATTCCTGATAAAGCTTATCAGTTAGAAGATGATCTCACTCTCATTTAGTATTTTTAATCCACTCATAAAAATCTGTATTATCTTCTGAATTTCGAACAGAGTTATTTTTATCAACATTAACTAATCATTTTGGAGTACTGAATCAAGCCATTATTGTTTTATAAATTATAATCTACAATAATAGTAACATAAATTCTTTATGAATACAAAAAATTGACATCTATAAAAAAAGATTAATAAAATATTATTAATCTTCTAAATTTTTATTTATTTATTCTTACTTTTTCAGTACTTTTATATGCAAAAGTAGATTTTGTAAAATTCCCAGTATTTAGACTTAAATCTACTGTATTTTGTGCTAATGTTTTTATGTTATCCCTTTGTTTGGTGATATTTTCAGCTGATTTCTTAACTTTTAAATTGCTTCTTGATAATTTTACAGTGTCACTACTGGCATATGCAGCAATTGATATTAATGCTTGTTTGGGACTAATAATAAATTCCTCCATAGAATAACCATAACAAGAATCATTAAATAGACAAATTCAAGAAGTATGTTCATTAATCATATTATCAATTAACACAATCCAATCATTAGGTATTTCTAACAAAGACTCCAAGAAGCTTAAGCTATAGAATTCTAAAGCTGTTTTACCAGCAATATCAATAGAAGTTAAGTCATTTAATGCTTCCTTAAATCATGAAGAAGACTTTAAATACGTTAGATGAGTTTGAAATTCTTCTGCTTTTTGTAATTCTCTTGGACTTAATCAAGCATGTAATTCAGCTGTTTGAGCATTCATGAGATATTTAAGTTTGAATTAAAATTAAAGGTACCTTCAACAAGAAGGCACCTTAATATTTTTCACATTATCAGAAGTTATATTTCATGACAAGGGAAAATTAGACCCGATTTTGGGTCAACACAATTCTGAACAGCAGTTGGTCCTAATGCAATTTTACTTTGCATTATTCCTCCCACTAGAACAAGAACTGATAGAGCTAACAACACTCCTTTCTTCATAGCATGCCTCCTATTATGGCATTGTTGATAAATATTTATCTATTATAACAATATAACAAATAGATATTTATCAACAAGCAATAATTACAAAATATAAAATGAAGTAAAAACAATATACTTATCTTAAAAATGAAGTCAAATTATTTAACTTTTTATTTCTAATCTAAACAATTCTCTTCAAACTAATTGCTTCTCTCTCTTATAAAGCAGACTTCATGACTTTGTAGCTTTTACATCAAAATCCTCAGGGAAGTAGGGAAGTATGTCACAATACTCTTCAATGATTTTATACACTTCTTCAAAGTAAAAATATTTACCTCTAATTTCCCAAAAGGGGAATGTAATAACTAGAGTTCAATCAAATCAACCTTTTTTCAAGTTTTCAAAGAAAGCTGAATACAGTTTTAACAAACCGTCTTTTTGTTCATTAATTCTTTCTCTTGAAATATTTTTCTGAGTCATCACTTCTCACAAAAATCATTCACTTACTATTAT
>CALLPO010000077.1 GCA_938015605.1 uncultured Candidatus Altimarinota bacterium
TTTACTCTTTTATGAGCTTACTGAGCTATATTTAATGACCAGTACCAATACTTGATATTTCAGATATCGTTTATGCTTGCTGCAACGAAAGCAATTACCTTTTATAGATTCCAAAAGGATTTAAAAATTGTAAATGAAAAACTAATGGTAGCATTGAATATTGTTATACTTATTGTTTTTATATATGTGTTTAAACCAGAAACATACTCAATCATTCAGTGAATATGATTTGGCTTTGTTACAACAGGTTTAGTGAGTACAAAAGATGCATTTAGATATTTCATGAATTTGATATGAAGTCTGTTTATAATTGTTGGATCTGCAATAGTTGTTGTATGAAGTTTTACTGCTGGAAACTTAGATTGAATTGCACTTGGTTTCTTACTTTTGACTTTAACTGCTGTTATATATTTCCTTCAACTACTTCCTTGATATTTAGTAAAAAAGAAAAATGGTTAACTTTTTAATTTTATTATCCATCTTCTTGTGCTCTGCACTCTTCTCTTTTCTTGTAATACAATTTACTACAAGGGTTTTTTACAAACTTAATATTCTGGATAATCCTAAAAAATATTGAAAAAAAAGAGAGCCAATTCCATACTCAATGTGAGTGGTGTTTTTTATGAGTTTTTCTATTTTAAGCTTTCTGTTTATTGATTATAATTCCAAATTACTCCTCATTTGGTGTTTCTGATTTTTCATCACACTTATTAGTTTTATAGATGATATATACCAGGTAAGTGCTAAAAAGAGATTAATTATGCAGATTATTATATGAGCTATTATTTGAGTAACTTCTATAAAAATAGGCTATGTTTCTAATATATTTTGATGAATTCTAAATTTAGAAACCTATTACCTTACTGTCCTTGATTTCCAAATTTTTATTATACCGGTCATATTTACTATTTTCTGGTATGTATTTATTTTTAATGCATTAAACTGGACAGATTGAATTAGTTGAAATACAAGTGGTCTGTCCATAATATCTTTCCTTGTACTGTTTTTGTTATGATATGTATTGTTCATTAGGGATGATTACCAATGAGGGATAGAGAATGCTATTTTTATACTTCAAATGACAGCTATTCTTGTATGAATACTCATCCCTTTCTGGTATTATGATGTAAGGGAAAAGATTCTCATGTGAGATTCTGGAACTATGTTTTTAGGTTTTATGCTTGCTACAATTGCAATAATATCAGGGTGAAAAATTGCTACGGTACTTGTGGTGTTTTGAATATATGTAGTTGATGCTATTTATGTAGTTGTGAGAAGATTAATACAGAAGAAGAACCCTTTAAAGTGAGATTTAACACATATTCATCATAGACTTTTAGATCTAGGATTAAAAAGAAAAGAGGTTTTAGGACTTTTATATATGTTATCTTTTTTGTTTGGTTTAACAGCTCTTTTTTTGGATAAGTTTGGGAAAATTTTAGTTTTTATTATAATTGTATTTGTAGTTATCTTTATAAACAGAATAGTAGATACTTTATATCTCAAAAGAAAAAAGTGAAAAAAGAAAACCTAGCTTTTACATTAATCGAGTTACTGATAGTTGTAGGTATTATTGCTATAATTACTGGAACAGGTGTTTTTTATTGATTTAAGCAACTCACTACAATTGAGCTTTCAGCTAAAACACAAAAGATTATAGACATTATAGACAATCTTGATAGCCAAGTACATTCAAAAGAAATTATTGATTATAAAATTATGCTAGATATAAATAAGCATGAATATTGATTTGATTATACTATAAACACCCTTTGATTAGGATATGTACAACAACTAGATTTTGACTCCAGCCTTGGTTCATGAACTATTTCTTCCACTCAGCTATGAGGAACATGAAGTTTTGCTATCAAGAGTTATGAATGAATTAAATATATTTGAGAAGATGTAATTCAAGCTTGAGGAATTCTTCAAAAAATGTATACAGCTTGAGAAGACTACACCATTACTTCAACTCTTTCATGACAAACTCTTAATGATATATTTGTATCATATTATGACATAGATAATCTTGGAGAAGATGATGGAAATAAGTTGGAACTTATTTCAATTACTGAAGAATGAGCAAATACTAATTATAGTCCAATCATAATAGAAAATAAGAATTGAATAAAAAGCCTTATATTAAATGATTGAACCTTAATTGAAAGCTTTGCAATGAAATTTGAAAAAAAATGAGCAGAACATACAATAATTATAACTAAATAAACTATGAAAATTGCATTTTTTTGAACTTGAGAGTTCTCTAAAAACATACTAGACTGAGTATTACAAGATTCTAGAGTTGAAGTGGTTCTTGTTGTTTCTCAACCAGATAAGCCAGTATGAAGAAAAAAAATACTTCAAAAAACTCATACTAAAGTTTTGGCTGAAGAAAATAATATTGAAGTACTGCAACCAAATAAACTACTTAAAAATACTGAGTTTCTAGATAATCTTGACTATTTAGAACTAGATTTTATACTTGTCGTTGCTTATGGAAAGATTGTTCCTATGAGAGTATTAAATTCTGCAAAATATTGATGTATTAATTTACACTGAAGTAAATTACCTCTCTATAGAGGTGCCTCACCAATTCAAGAATCTATTAAAAATGGAGACATAATAACAGCCCTTACGGTTATGTTTATGTCAAAATGAATGGATGAATGAGATATACTTAAAATTCAAGAAGTAGAAATTGGACCTGATGATAAAACTGAAGATATATTTAAAAAGTTTGAAGAATTTGGTTCTAAACTAGCTATTGACACACTTGAAGAAGTAGTTTCTTGAAAGATTGAATGAATTGCTCAAGTAGAAGATGAAGCAACTTATTGCTCCAAAATTAATAAACAAGACTGAGAAGTAAACTTTACTACCCAATCAGCTGAGGAAATTTATAACACATTTAGAGCTTATTCAATATGGCCAGGAATATATAGTTTTTACAATGAGATTAAACTCAATATTGAGGATTGTTATATAAAAGAACATGAAATAGAATATGATGAAGAGTTTGGAGTCTGAGATGTTGTTGAATTTGAACAAGATGGGAAGAAGGAAATAGGAATTCTGTGCAAAGAAAATGCTATTGTTTTAACAAAAGTAAAACTTGCCTGAAAAAAGAGTATGGATATACTCAGTTTTATAAATGGTAATAGAGAATTTTTAGATTATAAATTTTAGGTATGTTTAATATTGCAACTAACACATTTAAAGAAATAGTAAGAAATAAATTTTTATACTTGATCTTATTTTTTGCTTTTGTATTTATTGTTTTTTCAATTTCATTATGAAAACTAACTATTTGAGATGATCAAAAAATTATAGTAG
Organism: uncultured Candidatus Altimarinota bacterium; assembly: GCA_938015605.1. GTDB lineage: Bacteria > Patescibacteriota > Gracilibacteria > BD1-5 > UBA6164 > CALLPO01. The sequence goes on from CALLPO010000077.1 coordinate 3,334, forward strand.
ATTTCTGATTAGCTATGATTGAAATATTTTGAATTGTGGGAGTTTTATTTGTTTGAAGCCAACTTTTGTTTAAAGAAATTGAGTGAAAAACAATATTTCTTATATTATCAAAACCAATCAAAAGATATGAATTTATTGTTGGGAAATTTTTAGGATTTAGTGGAACTATATTTTTAATTATATTATTGCAATCTATCCTTTTCTTGGCTGTGTTGATTATGAAAGATATTGCTATTGATTACTTGATTGTTTGGTCACTTATATTTACATTTTTCAAACTAGAAATACTGCTTTGAATTGTATTCTTTTTGTCTACATTTATGTCAAATATGTTGACTATATTAGTGGCCCTTATGGTTTATTTTTTGAGTCACAGCTTTTCTTTATTGCTTACTATGGCAGAAAGAACAAAGAATGAAATAGTTGTCTACTTTACTCAAGGGTTACAATTAATATTTCCTCCTCTAGAAGCTCTCAATATAAAAGATGTTATAGGAAATTTTAGAGAATTTAGTATTAATTTTTTTATATTTAATAGTTTCTATTCAATTGTGTATTTAGCAATCATACTAGTATTGACAGTACTTATATTTGAAAGAAAGAAATTTGAATCATAAAATGAATAAACAAAAAATACTCTCTGAAGGGAGAAAATTCTGAGTACAAAAA
>CALLPO010000078.1 GCA_938015605.1 uncultured Candidatus Altimarinota bacterium
GATGAATTATATATATTGAGAATTGATGATCAAAACCTCTTATTGCATCTCTCAATTCACTTGCTGAAGTACAATTTTATAAAAAAGGGGGTCAATGAGTAAATATGTATTTATATCCTCATATGTATTTATGATTTAAGCCAAGTAGGTTACAGGGGAAGACTGAACTTGATAGTTTGAGAATTTCTCAATTAGCAACTCTATGATACTTTTCAGAAGATTTTTCTGATATTTTAGATTGAGATTTTTCTAAATTGATTAGTGATTGAGAATTACTCTGAAAAATATTAAATATTGTTACTCTGAAAAAGAAAAATAATAACTCAATTTTAGAAAGCAATATTCCAGATAATATAGATGAAATACCAGGAATGGAATATATAGAAAAATATTTTTTACTTTTTTATAATGAAAGGAAAAAATTAGTATATCATCAAAATAAAATTCTTGATGGAATAATTAAATTGTTAGAAAGTAATGAAATTAATAATAACTTAATTTCAGAAATAGAGACTAATTTAAAAGTTGTAAAATCACTTGATTGAAAACAATATATAGAAATGCTAAAATTGATAGACAATTTTTCACATCTAGCATTTAATAGTTTAAATAATGATGTGCTATACACAAATTTTTCTTTGCTTAATATTAAGAGTTATTGATATTCAACTGTATCAACTTGAAATCTTAGTAAAGATTTTGATAGATTAAATTTTAATTGAGAAAAAACATTTTATAATAAAATTCAGAGAATTTATTCTAAGTGACTTGAATGAGATGCAATAATGCAGGACTATTATTTATTTTTTGTAAGAAATATTATATTAAATTGATTTGAAGATGAAAGTCTTTGAGAAGATTATTTTAATAAACTTGTAGATATTTTCAACCAGTACTCTAATAATTTGAGAGTAGTTACAAATGATGATAAAATAGATAACTGAGACTCAACAAGAGAGATTACAAATATTGTCTACAATGAGAGAATATTAAAAGCAATACGTAATGCATTACTCAGTAGGTATTTTTGAGAGAGAAATTCTAAAAATTTACTTGTCAGGACAAAAGAGAAAATTACTAATGTTATTTTATTTGAAGAAGCTGTAAATCACCTACATAAATATTATTCAAATGGTAAAATACTGCTAGATAATAATTTGTCCAAATATGCAAAAAACATACAGAATTATGAATTGTTGAATAAGCAATTTTGAGAGTATTTCTCAGCTTTAAAAAATTACTCGAAGTACCAAAAAACATATTCATATGAAGAAGTTACTGTTATTTCAGATGAAAATAATGAATGACTAACAAGAGATAAATTTATAGAGTACATGAAAAATTTTAATTGAGTGGATTTGAATTCAATCAAATTAGAGATTGTAGATGATTGATATATTATTAATAATATATCAATAGATAGTAAGTTTTTTTCATTTTTCTTAAATCCATATAGAGGAAATAGGCTTATGGATATTCTTGCTAAGGATAATACTTTTGAAGTAAACAGTAAAGAGTGAATATTTTATAGCCAATTATGAAATATTACATATGAAATGGATGAAGAACAAAAAAAATATGAGAAACTGTTAGATAAAGCTAAAGATGAAAATAGGGATAGACTTGATTTTAAGAACTTTTTTAAAAATAATTTTTTCCCTCAAGAATCATCAACTAAAGTTAGTTGTGAGGAGGATATAAATTGTAAATGAAGAGATTTAGAATTACAAAATGATGATGAGTTAATTCAATTATTTAAAACAGCTACACTTCTTGGTGATAAATGAGAATTTAGAAACATTAGAAAACTTTTAGATGTAAAATATGTAAATCTTGATGTAAATAGAATAGATAGATCCGATTTTGAAATATCAATTGATAAAGCAAGTGTTTCTATGTCAATAACAAAAGATAGGAAAACTAAGATAATTCTTGCAGATTTTGATTCCGAATACAAACTTGATTGAGGTCATTATTTTTATAATATTATAATTAAGCCGTATATTATTTCAACAAGATGAGATCGCGAATACATGTTTAAAGATATTCCATTACATATAACAGGGGACATTTGAATTAATGTATTTGAGGATTGAATAAAAGACATTTTCACAAAGTTTGATTATATTAATTTGGAGTATAAGAACTATCTCTTGAAAAATACTTGAAAAGTTACAATGATTGAATATTCATTAAGCTCTGAAAATGTTACTTTTGAATAAAATAATCTTGATAAAATAAAAAAAAAGTATAAGTTACATTGAGTAATTTATACTTTTTTGAACACTATTAAAATGAAAAAATGAAAAACAGCAAAAGCTTTTGCTATATTTGCACTTCTTGGAATAATTATTTCAATTGTGGGAACTTGAATACTTGTATTAACAACACCAAGTGAACCTCAAGCACTTACTCAAGATGCACTACAAGACATTATTAATAATTCTAATGTAGAAGTTGATGCTAGTACTGACAACGTTCAAGTTGAAACAATTACAGCTGAAAATGAAGAAGTAGTACCTACTGGAGAAGCTGCTCAATAATCATTTAAAATAAAATAATGAACCTAACTATTAAAGTAACTGGTCCAGCAGGACTGGGGATGAATTCAACAGCTGATATTATAGCTGAGATTTTTGCTAAACAGTGATACAATGTTATTTGAGACATTGAATACCAATCACTTATTAAATGATGAATAAACTGGTTTGATATTAATGTTTCTGACAATGATACTTCTATTTATAAAATGGTTGATGTTATTTTAACATTCAATGATACAAACTTAGCTAAAACTCTTCCTCTATTAAAAAAAGGTTGATACATTATTTCTAATAAAAAATGGATTGAAAAGCTTACAGCTAAGAATCCAGATATTTTTGCTGACTACAATATT
>CALLPO010000079.1 GCA_938015605.1 uncultured Candidatus Altimarinota bacterium
TCTAAAATGAGACCTATTATTCCAAAGAATTGTGCTAGTAAAAAGGTGTCCTCCATAAATATCAGTTATATATTTTGTTTATTATTTTTATAAAGCTATGATATTTGTTTAGACCAAAAAAGCAATACTTCTCAGTATTGCTTTTTACTTCAATGCACCACTATACATTCAACTCTATTATTTATTTCTTTTATTTTTCCTTCCAACATAAAGATTTCATGTTGAAGCTTTCTATATGCATCAGGGTTTGTTTCTTTTGCAACTGAAAGAAAATATTTTTTTGTTTCTTCTACTTTATCCTTTGTTTTTTGAATCCCTTTATCACTCCATTGGGTGCTCAAATTATGAATTCTATCTGCAAATTTTACATCAAGAGTATTTTGAGTAATTATTTCTATTTCACTACCAGATAAAGCAATATTATATCGTTCCGTTAATCAAATAATATGTTCTTTCATAGCATCAAAACTTTTCATATGAGAAAAATATTCTTTATTTCTCAATACTTTTGCTCTGTTCTTCAAATTGATGAATATACTATCTTTACTTTCTTCTTCTCCAGTAAGAAATAAACTAAATTGTCTATTATTATCTCAAAGATATTTTTTTTCTTCCTCAGTAATTACATCATCTACATATAAAAACCATGGGTCTTTACTAATTGCCTGAACAGAAAGAGCTACGCTATATCAGTAATCTTCTGAAATTCCTGAAAAAGTTTTTCAAACATCTTCAATACTATCATGAGCAATTGCTGTGAGTACTTTCTCAACATTTGGATGAGGTAAATCTAGAACATTATTTGTAACTTCTCTTAAATGTTCAAAGTATCGTTCTCAAGTTGTTCTGTATATTTTACTAAAATCCTCTTTCATGCGATAATACAAGCTATAAAAATTTCTTACAAAACTCTTATAATCTTCAGACTCACTATTATTATCAAATAACTTCAACTTCACATTATTCAAAATTACATCAACTCCTTTATCATTTCAAATTCTTACTTCATTTGCGTCACTATTATCTTTATAGTATCTAACATCAGTAGTTTCACCCATAACATAAAGGAATTAGGTAGTAAGTAAGAAGTTAATATATAATGCTTTGAGATTATTGCAACTTTATTTCTCAAACAAAAAAAAGCAAACCTTCACAGTTTGCTTTTTGTTATTATCTTCTACCTTTGTATCCACCTCCTGAAGTTGAACCTCCACTTGAGCTTCTGCTAGAGTTTCCTCTGTATCCTCCTCCACTTCTAGATCCTCCTCCTGAGTTTCAACCTCTGTAACCTCCTCTAGATCAACCTCCAGAATTACCTCATCTATATCATCCACCACCTGAATTTCCACCTCTGTAACCACCACTACTTCTTCATCCACTTCTATATCAACCTCCACTACTTGAACTTCTTGTATTTTCTTTAGCTTTTACTACAACTGGTCTTGACGCGTTTTCTTTTTTAAAATGCTGCATAATGAGAGTTGCTTCCTTTTCAGGAAGATTCATGTATGAGAATTTGTCTAATACTTTAATTTGAGTAGCCTTACTTGAATCAATACCTGATTGACTTGTAATAAAGTCTTTTAGCTCAGAGTCTGTTGAGATTGAAGCTTCTCTTCATCTTGCAATAAAGATTCTCACTTCCCCATTAGCCATACCTTGACTAGCTCAACCAAATGAACCTATATCTCTATAGTTACTTTTGTTGAATTCATTTTTATAAAGTTTTTTCAAAACAGAAGCAACAACATCCTCAGCACTTCAAAGAGTAAGAAGTTCTTTAGCCATATCATGGTAATCTTCTAGCTCTCCAGCTTCAATAAATGCTCTAGTTTTTGCTAATGCTCTTTCTTTTTTTAGCTCAATCATCTTCTCCACAGATGGAAGATCATGTTTATCAATTTTTCTTTTGATAATGTTTTCAATATAGAAAAGTTTTCTTCTATCTTGTCTACCAACAAATGAAATAGCAATACCATCTTTCCCAGCTCTACCAGTTCTCCCAATTCTATGAGTATATGTTTCTGGATTATCTGGAAGGGCGTAATTTACTACATGTGATAAATCTGGTACATCAATTCATCTAGCTGCTACATCAGTAGCTACAAGAATTTTAACTTCACCTTTTTTAAATCTGTTTAGAGTTCTTTCTCTTTGTCTTTGGTCAATATCTCAGTGAATTCACACTGCTTTAAACCCTTTTGCAATAAGTTTACTTGCAACATCATCTACATCACATTTTCTTTGGCAGAAAATGATTCAGTAAAATTTATCTTCTTTTTCAGTTTCAATAACTCTACAAAGTGCTTCGAATTTGTGATGATTATCAACTGAGTAATATTTTTGAGTAATATTTGAGTTTGTAAGAGTTTTATTTTTAACTGCTACAATATCGTAATCTCCCATATACTTTTTAGCAATATTTAGGATTTCTCTTGGCATAGTGGCAGAAAAAAGTAATACTTTTTTCTTTTCAGGAGTAGTTTGCATAATAATATCAATCTCCTCTTTAAATCAAACATTCAACATTTCATCAGCTTCATCAAGAATGAAGTAATCAATTTGAGAAATATCTAATCTTTTTTTAGCAAGGTGATCTTTAATTCTCCCAGGAGTACCAATTACAATATGAGGTTTTCTTCTCAAAGCTGCAATTTCTGTATTATAAGATTGTCCTCCATATAATAAACATGTGTTGAATCTTTTTTGTGTAGCAAATGATTTTAATTCATCTGAGATCTGAATAGCCAATTCTCTTGTAGGAGTCATGATTATTGATTGAGTGTGGTTCTTACTTGAATCTAATCTATCAAGTAAAGGTAAACCAAATGCTGCAGTTTTACCTGTACCAGTAGCAGCTTGTCCAATAATATCTTTGTCTCCATTTAATAAAAGAGGAATTACTCAAGCCTGTATAGCTGAAGGAGTAACATATCCTTTTTTAGTAATTGCATCTAGTAGCTCTTGGCTTAATCCTAGATCTGCAAAAGTAGTTTCTGGTACTTTTGCTGTTGTTGTTTCTGTTGTTTCTTCTGTCATATAATGTGTGTAAAATAGGAAAATCTAAAAAATATCATTATTCCTCTCTCCAGTCGTAACTAGTTCTCTGGCTTTGTATAAAAATCAGAATCAAGGTATTTATTAAAGACTTGTGGCTCTATATTATAGAGTCCTACTTACATGCTTATTTCTTAAGCTGAACTCATGGATAGAAAGACGTATGCCTTTGTGATTGTTTTAGAATTTTCCAAATATAAATATTTGTATTTTCTTAAATACTGTGCGAGTATATAGATAAATAAAAAAAAGCAAAACTTATTTGAAATAAATTTTACTTTTGTCAATATTGTTTATTGACAAACATTTTTAATATATTATATTAATTTAAATAATCTTTGGTTAACAAACTCAATATTCCCTAATTTTTTATTAATGCAATTAAGTAATTCTTCTATTTTTAGAACATGAAATACAAATAATTCTTCACTAAGCTATAAAATAACAATAGCTGCATTATGTTTTTCTTTATTATCATGATGTAGTAAAACTCCTTGAGATGGTTTAAGTGATGCCAGTAAAGAAGAAATCAACAATGTCTGGTGAAAATTTCAAGAAATTTGTAATAACAATAACATATCAATTTGATATTATTTACAGTCCTTTCCTAATGTTTATCAAGAAATTGAAAGACAAGAATTATTCATAAATGAATGAATACAAAAAGAGTATAACACCGAAGATTTTCATGAAAAAGTGATAAATTCAAATATGGAACCATACATAAAAGATTTTTTTACTCGTTACAGTCTTTCTGCAATAATAAATAAATTTAATGAAAACATCATAGATATAAGAGGTAATCCTTTAATTCAAAGAACACTAGAAGATAGAAATAAAGTGCAGAAAAAGATTAGATCATCTTGAGAAAAAATATCAACTGGAACATGGGAATGTAGAGAAGATTGAGCATACTATTGTGCAAATGATAGCTGCTAAACTTACTATTAAAATAATATCATATTAGAATAAAAAAACACTCTATATTAAGAGTGTTTTTTTTGATAAGTACATATTTTTGCTT
>CALLPO010000080.1 GCA_938015605.1 uncultured Candidatus Altimarinota bacterium
TGAAGTTCTCCCATACCTGAAATAATTGTTTGGCCTGTTTCTTGGTCTGTTTTAACTCTAAATGAAGGATCCTCTTCAGCAAGTTTACCTAGAGCAACACCCATTTTTTCTTGATCTGCCTTTGATTTTGGCTCAACCGAAATTGAGATAACTGGTTCTGGAAATTCAATTGATTCAACTAAGAATTGATCATTTAAATCACAAAGTGTATCACCAGTTTTTGAACCTTTAAGACCAATTACAGCACCAATATTACCAGCTGTAATTTCTGGAATTTCAACTCTATCATTTGAATGCATTTGCACAAGTCTACCTACTCTTTCTTTTGAACCTGTAGTTGAATTGTAAATATAAGAACCTGATTTTAATGTTCCTGCATATACTCTTGTAAAAATTAATTTACCAACAAATGGATCTGTAGCTACTTTAAATGCAATAGCAGCTAGTGATGAGTCGTTAGCAACAGGGATTTTTTTAATTTCTTCTTTAGTATCAATATCTTTAACCGAAATCATTCCTTCATTAACATCCATAGGACTTGGTAAATACTCAACTCAAGCATCAATAACCATTTGTACACCTATATTTTGTAGAGCAGAGCCACAAGTTACAGCATATAATTCATTATTAGTAACAGCAATTCTTAAACCTTTTTTTATTTCATCAATAGAGAGTTCACCATTTTCAAAATAGTTATCCATAAGTGCATCATCCATTTCAGCAACTTTTTCCATTAACTCAAGCCTGTAAGCTTCACACTTATCTTTAATATCAGCAGGAATATCAATTTCTTTAATATTTTCACCATCATCTCACTCAAAGTAATATGCTTTCATCTCAATAATATCAACAATTCATTTAAATGTATCAGCAGCTCCAATAGGATATTGAATAGCAACAACCTTATTTCAAGCTAATCTTTTTTTAATAGAGTCAATTGTCATATCAAAATCTCAACCCATTTTATCCATTTTGTTTACAAAACAAATTCTAGGGACATCGTATTTATCTGCTTGTTTCCAAACAGTTTCTGATTGAGGTTCAACTCCTTGAGAAGCATCAAAAACAGCAATTCAACCATCAAGAACTCTTAGTGACCTTTCTACCTCAATTGTAAAGTCCACATGTCATGGAGTATCAATAATATTAATTTGGTGTTTTTTCCAAAAACAAGTAGTAGCAGCAGAAGTAATAGTAATACCTCTTTCTTGCTCTTGTTCCATCCAGTCCATAGTACCTTCTCCATCATGAGTTTCCCCAATTTTATGAATTTTACCAGTATAGAATAGCACTCTTTCAGTAAATGTTGTTTTACCTGCATCAATATGGGCAATAATCCCAATATTTCTTATTTTATCTAAGGGAGTTTTTTCACTCATTTTATTTATTTATTATCTTACTAAAAACTATATTACACGGCCGATTCTATTGCAAAGTTTTCAAAAGTCAAATAAAAAAAAAGAGCATTTTTATGCCCTTGTTATCTTCTTTTACTTGATTTTTGGTAGAATAATTTTTTGAAAAATAAACCCAACATAATCTCAGGCTGTTTTTGGCTTAATATAGATATTACTTTCTGATAAAAAATAAATAAATACTTCTACCGAAAAATTATAAAGTTCTTTTGAATCTTTTATTGATTCAATAACTCTAGTTGTGTATATTTTTGAAGGATTGAAAGATATTACACTATGAACATCTTCTACCCATGAATTAATCCTATCTTTTATTTCTTGAGGAAGGTTATCACCTGAAAAATTTAGCGTTTCCTCAATAGAAAAATTAAAACTAATATTACTTCTTCCAGTACTTTGTCTAATAGTGTGACTTATATCAATATAGACCAAAGACATTATTCATAGAATCAAATTTGAGGGAACTCATGAATCAAAAGCCTTAAACAGAGATGGAAGAAGTTTATCATAGCTTTTATCAATCAAAATTTTCACCAAAAACTTAGCCAATAACATATCATGTTGCTTAGCTTTTTTTTCATCTTTCCTTGACTTTTTTGCCTGCTTATCACCTTTTTTTACTTCTTCTTTGTATGCTTCTGATATCTGTTCAGAAACATTTCACATTGATATTCAGCTTTCATCAGTTCAGTCTATGTCTCCTCCAAAATCATTTACTCCCATAATTTTTTGTACAAAAAACTACAATACAAATATATTGTAGCACTTATTATAATTTTATCAAAATTAATATGTTTATTACTTCTAGTTACTTCTGAATAATCTCCTTTACCTATTTAATTTTTTCAATTTAAAATAGCTCAGAAAAATTAAAATTGAGTCAAGTAATAAAATTAATCAAAAATTTAATATAACAAAATCTGCATAATAAAAATAATACATTATTCACAAAAAATTTACAAGATATGCACAAATATGTAAAAAATAATAATCATATAAATATATCAATTTATAAATGTATGTAAACACAACAAGAGAGAGAGATATAAAAAGTGTAATAATTATTTCCCATTTGAGAAAATAAATATCCTGATATAAACAGTATTTATAAAAAACATAATATATAAGGAAAAAAGCTGTAAATAAAGAGAAGAAGAATGATAAATAGTTCTGGTATCTCTGATGAATAGTATAGTTAAATATAATTGAATAACATAAAATTATAGTTGTTATAATGTTTTTTATAACACCTCAATAATTATAAGCCAACATAAAACCTCAAAAAAGAGCTGATATATATATAAATAAGATACTTAATGCTCTAAGTGTATACTTAGAATTTTTTAAAAACTCTAATTTCTGAAGGAAAAAATATATAAATATATTAAATATAAATCAAAGAAAAATAATTATATATAAAAAATCTTTTCATGAAAAATTATAAAGTACCTTACTATAGTAAACACAAACAGTAAACACATATATAAAAAAATACAATACCAGCACAGAATCTGAGTCTTTCCTTTTTAAAATTTTTGAGTCAGAGTATATGTTAATTACAAAGAAACTTAGTATGAATAAGGTATTTATAATATCTATTAATATTATTCAATTATCATTAAAAATCAGTCCATATAAATAATAGAAAATATAATAAAGAGAAAATAATATTGTATTTATTTTAATAAAGTCCCTAAATAATTCTGCCTTACTTGTTAGGAAAAATAAAACTCCAATTATAATATTCAGTAGTAATATAAAATAACTAAACTCTGATATTCAAAAGCTATCTAGTATTAGATATACTGCTGTATAGAAAAAAATAAACCCTATATAATATAAATATTTCTTAAAAAAAATAGAAAAATCCATTTGTTTTAAGATGCTTTTTTTATCAACACCAACTTCTTCAATTAACTCTTCTCTTGATTTTATTTTAATGAAAGAAAAACTAGAAAACACAAAAAAAAGAAAAAATCCTATTATTAAAAAAATAATAGATTCAATATACAGATTTCAAGAAATGCTTGATATTCCAATAAAATGTTCTTGTCATGATAAATACACTTTTTGTCACAAGTTTATTTTATAAAAAATAAAAAAAACTCCCGCGAAGACACTTGATATGAATAAAAGAAGAAAATTCATTGTAGTTAATTAAAAATTTACTACTCAAAATATAAATAAAAATGTGAAAAGTGCAAGATTAAACCCTAGAGTAAATATTCATCTACTTATAAAAATAAGTATACTTCAAATTATTACATAAATAATTGTAAAAACTCAGCTCATATTTAATCAAAATTTTATTAATTCTATTTTTGTTAATAAAATATATACTATAAATAATGAAGAAAATCCATATATTATAAATATAAAATACGTATTTATTAGTTGTAAAAATTTTACTAACCCATCTATAAAGCCATTATATCCCTTTACAAGTTTAGTGTAAGAAACCATTTTTCAGGTTTTTTTTGCTTTTAAGATTGTTATATTTTGGGAAATAATTTTTCTTCTAATAAGCAGTTCATCTTTTTTGTCTCTACTTTTTCAGAATGGAAACAAAAATAATAATATATTTTTTAATATTTTTATAGTGTTTTCTCTCTTCTTTTGTATATATTTACTTATAAGAAGTTCTGTTTTCCAGTATGATGAAGATTGTTTATCTATAGATACCTCTTCTTTATTTTTTCATTTATTCCTCTGAGATAAATCTTCAGATATATTATCTATAAAGCTTTTAATTTTATAGGAAATTGTTTTTTCTTTTTGTACAAATTGTTCTTTAGATCCAATTTTCTTTAATAATGAATTTGTTTCATTTAATAGTTTTTTAGAGTTGTCATCTTTATATTTTTCAAGAATATTTAATTCTATTTCTCATATTTTTTTAAGCCCTAATTCTCACACCTCTCTCAGCTTCGTAACATTTGTTGATTTTTTTAAACTCGTAATTGAATTATATAGTTTTTTAAGTTTCTTTTTTTTATCTTCATTTACATCTTCTTCTTCAGCCTTATCTAAAATGTTTTTTATTTTGATAAGTATAAAATCAAGTAATCTATATGTCTGCTCTAGTTCTTTTTTAAGGTAAAAACTCTCTAAGTTTTTTTTCTCTTTTTTAATATCTTCTTTTTTTACTTTTTCAGATTTATTTTTATTTGTATGGCTTTTATAGAGTGTATACTGCTCATTTAGGTGAACTATTAATTCTTTTTTTTCTTCTTCAGAAATGTTTTTATTATCTTCTGAATACAGAAATAATACATCATATTTAAGTCCGTCTCTTAGTTTTACATATACTTTGAATGGATCTTTTGCTACTACTTGTCATTTTTTTATTCAACCATTTTTGTCTTTTGCAACAAAGAAAAACTTATGTCCTTCAATATTGCTATCATTAAATTCTTGTACACTTAAAATAGAGTATCATTCTGAATGAACTTTTTTTCTTGCTTCGTTTTCAG
>CALLPO010000081.1 GCA_938015605.1 uncultured Candidatus Altimarinota bacterium
TAGCTGTTGCTGAACTTGTCATTTCATCAACCATTTTTACTATCATTTTTTTATTGGCCATGATTCAGATTCAAACGATCATAAAAATTGGACCAACTAATTTTATAATATATTCTAAGTTATCCATAACTAAAAAAAATTTAAAAAATAAACATAATTCAATATAAGAATATTATTAATGCAGTCAAAGTATTGAGTATGGACATTTATAAGTATATATAAGGTAAAACACTAAAAATAGGAGATATCTCTAGGTATTATATATCCTAATAAATCACTCTACTATATATAACATAAGTTATACTTTGAATACACTTCTATTGTTATACAAAAACTAAATCTTTTTTAAATAAATTTTAAATAAAATATTTCGAGATACAGACAAATTAAATATAGTTTCTTTAGAGAAGCTATATTTTTTTCTTTGTACGGGCTGTAATAATGCCCGTACAACCCAATGCCCCAAAACGGCTCCACAATAGTAGAAACCCTAGAGTTTCGGCACGCGTTTAGTGAAAATTATTGATTAAAGGAGTCTTTATTTCTGTACCCAAATTAGATATGAATATTTCAAAAAAACAAGCTATACTCTCGCTTTTGTTATGTTTTACAATTTGATTTCTTCTCGCAAGATATTGAATATATGGAAAAACTATGTTAACTGCGAAACAATGTATGCAAGCTCTTGAAAGAAATTGTCATACTTATTGAGTCCCTAAAGCAATTTGTGACTCCTGATTTTCTATTTGAGAAATTTATGAGTAAAAAAAAACTAATACAAAATACCCTTTTTTGGTGATTAGACCATTTAGAGCTTTACCTTTCTAAATTCGACCACCTCGTTGACGATTATGGTGAAAAATTTACTTTTATTTGATATGATGAAGATAATTCTAGCTTATGAGAATTCCATAAATATTGAATGAGGTTTTCTATGACAAAATCAAAACCGACTGGTTTTGATTCTTGATTTATGTTCTCTACTATAGTAGATGATAACATAGTTCCTCTATTCATGCTACGATTCCCATTAAAAGAAACTTGAAAAAAATCTCTTGTTATTTACTCGAGCTTTTTTATTGTTCAGGATTTCATTTGATTACCTATAAAAAAATTTATATTCGATAACTTCTTAATCGATTCAATTCGTCGTTTAGATATAGCGCTCGATGTCTCTATCCCTATAACCGAACTTTTAAAATCTTATTTTAAATGAGTGATTTTTAACTCATGAATTTGAATAGATAAGAAAAATATTTGATTTCATCAAACTTATTATATCGGTGAAATTAAAAGCGATAAAAACAGAAAATATTTGATTCGTATTTACGATAAGCTTCTTGATACATGGAAGAAAAAAAAGTGATTCCTATATCCTCATTTAAAAAACAATTCTGATGTTCGACGTATAGAACTTGAACTCAGACCACACGAATGTCAGAGATTAGGCGTTTCATGGCTTTCTCTTTTAAATAATTCTGACGATGTTATTCAAAGAACTTTTTCACAATATTTGAATAAACATTGGTCAGTTGAACTCCCATCATGAATACCATTAAAACCATACTCATATACTCCATACGATCTTAAAACTGTCTACGATGAAACGTGATTTATTCCGAAAGATTATCTTTCGAGAATACGTTGATACCAAAGGTCAGTTTTAGAGAATACTGGATTTAGATGATTATGCCAAGTGCTATCATGAGTTGAGTACACAGTTGATTGAGAGCTTCTTAAATTTGATACGTATCGACATCTTGTTTTTCTTGAAGCTTATATATCTCATCTTAAAGAAATATGAGTACATAAAAGTCTTATAAGAAAAATAGCTAAAAATAATACTTAAAAATTAAAATGAAAAATCGAAACCTTAAACACAAAGATGACCGGAAAACTCCTCAGAGAATTTATGATTATATTGAAAAAAAATTTTGAATTATTTCCATGTTTGATCCTTGTCCTTTTCAACATGATGTTGATTCTTGGGATTGATTGAATATAGATTGGAAATCCTATAACTTTATAAATCCTCCTTATTCTTTAGGCTTAAAAACTGCCTTTGTTAAAAAAGCTATAGAGGAAAGTAAAAAATGAAAAACTTGTTTTATGCTTTTACCAGTATCTACAAGTACAAAGCTTTTTCATGATTATATACTTCCTAATAAAAGAGAAATTCATTTTCTTAAATGACGTGTTAAATTTTCTTGATTTAATTCTAAGTGAGAATTTGTTTCAAATAAATGCTGAATGCACGATTCCATGATTGTTGTTTTTTAACCTTTAAAACTATCCTATGAAAAAACTTACTGAAACCAATATTACTTTTATAGTAAAAGATACAAGGTCTTGAATGCCACATTTTGATACTATGACTTTTTCTTCTACCTCATCTTGAAAACATGACGCAAGATTTAACATATATCATTATGTAGCCACAAAATACTTCTGAAAAGACCAAACAACTGATTTAACAACTGCAAACTTTGTAAAACAATTTCTAAAACACAGAAACATAGAAATATATATATCTTTAGACCATATAAACACACTCTAAAAAACCATGACAGACTTTAAAATCCGCATAAAAGCAATACGAAACATACTCCAACAAAAAAACACCGTATATATAAACACATCATACGACCAAAAAAACCTTACATCTACACTAATAGAAGTAATATTACAACACAGATCCCTATGATTTACTGCATATATCCAAAAACTCCAAAACAAAAATAAAACTATAGATATTAAAAACACTATATTATAAAATAAAAACATTACATTAAGATAAACAATACAAACAGGCACGATATTATACTTTTCTTTCTAACTTCTTTTTAAAAAAGAAGTTTCCCATCCCTCTCATCCCCATTCCACATTCTACCACTCCATATCACACAACTACTACACTATATTACACAATTACTACTCTTTCTCACACAACTCCCACCAATTCAAAACACTTTGCATATTCCAGAACCAGAGACCCGTTTGTAGCCCGTAAAAAAATTTACTACCGCAGACTACACGTATAATACATATAAAACGGGAGGCATATATCCTCCCATCAATTCTCACAACTTCCAAATTTCTCACTAAATTCTACTATTCCGTCACCGTCGCCCGTTTGATTCCACTTCTTAGTGTACTCGAGGATTGTCAATTTTATTATGGATAAATACTAGACCTTCAGGTCTAGAAATACTCCACGTTTACATACTACCACTCCACGTTCTACCACCACGTTAAACTATAGGGGATGACCCCCACCCTTTCTGTCCCCCCTTTTAGGGGGGACTTACAGGGGGGTACTTATTATTTACCACTTTAAATTATACATTATGAATTCTGAACTAAAAATATTTACATGAGCTTTTGCTCTTATTACACTTGTATGAATACTATTCTTATCATTTCCATTCTATACAGTCTCTCCATGACAAGCATGATTTGAAATAAGACTTTGAACTATCAAAGAGCCTACATTTTATGAATGACTTCACGTTAAAATGCCATTTATAGAGAAAGTCATTAAAATGGATATAAGAAATAGAAAACTCGAAACAACTTCTACTAGTGCTTCCAAAGACTTACAAATAGTTAAAACAGATATAGCACTCAATTATTCTATAGATTCCACAAAAGTGACAGATCTTTATTCTACCACTTGAAAAAATCAAAATATAGATTCTATACTCATATTTCCGACGATACAAGAGTCAGTAAAATGAGCAACAGCCTTATTCAACGCTTCTGACTTAATTACTCAAAGAGAAAAAGTTAGACAGAAAATTATAGAAAATATAAATCTTAAATTACAAAAAAGATGAATTATTGTCAACGATCTTAATATCGTTAATTTTCAATTTTCTAAACAATTTGATGACGCTATCGAAAGAAAGGTTACGGCTGAACAAAACGCCTTAACAGAAGAACAAAACCTTGAAAAAGTAAAATTTCAACAACAACAAGAAATTGAAAAAGCAAAAGCAGAAGCTGAAAAAATAAAAATTCAGGCAGAAGCTATTACACAACAATGAGGAGCAGAATATATTCAACTTCAATATATCCAAAAATGGAATTGAACACTTCCGACAACAGTACTCGGAGATTCTCAATCCATGATTTATAATCTTAAATAATGGCAGAATGATATAAGGTTGATTCATTTGATTCTTCTTTCAATTCTAATGCTCCACTAGAACTGAAAGAAATCAAGTGAACATGAATAACACCGAATATTTGAAAACATAAATATGACAGTATTTGAACTCATCTTACTGACACTACATTTTCTTTTATTGTTACTTTCACACCACTTTTATTTCCATTTATTATTATGCTTGTTACTTTCTCATTAGTAGCAAATATTTTTAGACGATAACTTCCACTTTATGAAAAATCCTTTTAAAACTTTTTGACTTTATGTTAAGTCAAAATTTAAAAAACAAGAGCCTTTAACTAAAACATTTAGATTACGGGACGATAACGCTTCTATATTCTTTATAGACGAATTCGACGATCAAACCTGAACTTATTATTGTATGTCACCAACATTCACAGAAGACTGATGGTTTGATAGAGATTTTATTGAGCAAAATTCTACTCGAGCTTAATTTTATATTAATTCTACAACTTAATTTTGTCTTAATTTTTTGTTAATTAATTCAATTAATGTTGTAATACATATATGTATACATATAATCCATTTGCTTAAGATACTACATAATAACTTACAACTGCTATATTTTAGCCCGATTCTCTTTTGTGGTCGTAGTAGTCTTAAGCAGTTACTCGGTTTCCCACTTTAGAGCGTCGGGCTTTAATATTTTTAAACTATGATGAAGTTTAATATTGTTACTCGCTGAGAAGATACACAGATTTATATAGATGAGTGTATATCTACATTCCATATAGGGCTTTTATTGAAAGTATGAGATGAGCTACCGGCTAACTCAGTCTTTCCTAGAAGAATTATAAAAACTATAGATCTTTCTAATAAATCGACTCTCCTTTAAGGAGGGTCTTTTTTTTAACTTTTATTTAACATTTATTTGACATTGATATATTTTACATATAATTCATATACTATTTTATATATAACTAATGCTATACCATGTCAGACAAAAACAAATATACAACTATGGCTATAAAAGATTCCGTTTTAGAACTTTTTAAGTCTATTGATGTTAAACATCATGAAATAGATATGACTTCTAATAGTGATAAGCTAGAAGCTCTCATTCTATTCTATAAAAACAATAAATAAGAGTTTTTAACATACATTTAAAAAACATTTAAAATATATTTGACACACTAAATATATTTATTAATATGGGCTTACTTAAGTAAGTCCTTTTTGTGTATATAGGAAGAAAGTTAAAATCTAGAATTGGCTGATATCTCTTAACAGTTACGTATACGCAAATTGTTTTAATTTTCTGCATTGTGCCTTATTTTTAATCCAAACTTTTTACAATGAAATATAATGAAACTAAAAGAGATGTTCTGTTCTCTAAAGATTTTGATAAAATCTCTAAAAAATCAGGAAAGCCTTTCCCATCTAACAGAATAACTATTTCTGCTATAGAATATGAAGGTGAACAAGACAACTGAAATACATTTAATTGAGAAGCTGTTCTTATAACAAACTATAAACTCACTATGAATCAAGGGGAGTTAGAGATTGCTAAAAAAGTTAGAAATGGTAGAGCCGTTGATGATTTTTCTCAAGTTAGAATGACTAAAGAACAATTCCAGGAACTTGGAGACAAGATCGCTGAATTACTATGAAGCTAACGAAATAGGGAAGTATAAAACCTTCCCTTTATATATTTGCTATACCAACACTAAAAAGCTATACCCTTTGCTTTTTAGTTCTCATCGGTCTAATGGTATAGCAACCTATGGGAACTAAAAAGTAGAGTATCAAACCTCTACTTTTTTTAGTTCATTACCTTGTTTCGCATGAATCCAACTAGCGTTGTTACTGCTGACCAATTGACAACAGTAACTGGAATACTTACATCAGTATTTCAAGGGGTTATAGATTTCCTTTACAGTGTTATCACTGTACTTGTGGATTTCTTCACTCAGCCAAACGTTCTTGGGGCACTTGTTGTTATCGCCATTATATATGGTGCATACAGAATGCTCAGAAGAAAAAGAGCACACTACTAGTAGTTTGCTTTACTGGGGATTTGCCACTATTTCACTCGCCCGTGAAAATTCTAAGTCCCCAGTAAGTAGATTATTATTTAATATACATTTATGGTACTACCAGTTTTTGAAAATTTAATAACATTTTTTCTTACAGAATGAATGTTTCTTTTGGTGCTCCTTTGAGTAGTAAAATTTTGATTTTCTTTCGCCTTTCATTTTCTAGGTAATTTACTTCTTAAAAGATAAAAGATGACTATTTATTTTCTCATATGAACAGCTCTTTTAGTAGCTGGTTTTATGTATTTTATAAAAATTACATACATAGAGTTTATTCGTGTAGTTAAAATATATGATGTATAAAAAATTATCAATTCCTTTAGTTATATTTATAGCTTTTATTCCTTCGGCATTTGCTGTCGATCAAACATTTAATGACCCTCGTTGGTCTGATATTTCTTCTTCTGCTTCATTTTTTTGAAATATCCCATCTAACACTCGTATAAGATGAAACACTCTTAGTGCGAGCCAATATTGTATTGAAGTATGAGGTACATTTACTTCTTTCTCTTCTAACAATATCTGAAATATAACAACTGCACGTTATAATTCAAATTTTTCAGACTGGCAAACTTCATGAAATGATAATTTTTCAGATGTTATTATATGTAATATGCCTGATCCTGATTTTTGAACTTGAAGTCTAATTAATTCTTTTGTAGAAATAGACTTTTCTGAAATTACTTACGACAATACTGTTGTTACAACTTGAACAGGGGAAACCATATCATATACCTCAATATTTCAAGATACTAATAGACTTCTTTACCAAATACTTTATGTACTCACGACTCTTACTTTTTTTATGTCTATTTGGATTTTTTACACTTTTATCAATGATTTATTATGAAAAAGATAGTACTTATTACTCTATTTCTTTGATGGCTTTTCATAAATGTTACTGCCAGTGCTTACTTTGTTCTTAACGCCGAAAAAGATGTCAATGATTGCATGAATACTTACATATCTTCTTGAGCTTGAGAATGATATTTATACAAAACTTGAAGAAATTCTTTCCACATAGACACAAAAGAACTTGATTTTCCTGTGATATGAAAAGCTGAATGATGTTACTTTTATTGAGATGATATTAAATACTGATATAAATTTATTTTAAACTCGCTCCATTGCTGAGTTGCTAACGTGATTTTATAATGAAAAAATTATTATTATTACTTATAACTTTTTTTGCTTTTTGAGTATTTACAACAAATGCTGATACACTGGTTACTTCTGATTTGTCGTCTTCTACTCTTTATGATGTTTATGCTGTTCAAAATAACTCTTGAAGTTGAAGTTTATTTGTTGGTCGTTCAAATACTAGAACTCTTAAAGTTTTTGACTCTTCTGGTTCTCTTATAGCCGAATGAACTGCTCATAATCAAATGACTTGCTCTTGATTAGAAGATAATGACTCTTCATCTTCTTTTGGTCTTCTCGAATCTACTTTAATTAAGTATAGAAATGGTAACTTTGTCTATCTTTTTAATTGTAGAAAGCAATCTAATTCTTGAAATTCAACTTGATGAGGTTTTGGATATTATTGGAATGGTTCTGTACTACAAGCTTTTGCAAATAGGCTTTCTACTTTTTCTTGATATGCTTTTGATTGGCACGCTTCAATAACAGAGAATTGACAACTTTTTTTAAGGCAAATTTATACAAATAGTAATACTTGAGCTAAATTTTTATACTGGGTTCTTTCTCCAAGTTGAGATACTTTAACTTCTTCAACTTCAACTGCTTCAACTTGATATATAGCTTTGAATAATTCTTATAATGTTTTTTTTGAAAATAGGCTTTATCAAAAAACTTCTACTTGATTTAGGCAATATAGATATGAACCAAGTTTGACTTCTACACAATTTTCTGATATTCCTTTCCAATCTTCTTCAGAGCCTTTTGCTTGGAATGTCGATTTGATATTAGATTTAAATGTTGATCAAAGATTGGTTTTTTCTGAAAACAATATTACTTATGAATATGATACTTTTTGAGAATTATCAAATTCATATTCATGAGCTTTAGTTTATTGAATTAATCAAGATATATATACTTTTGATTCTTTTGATTTTTCTCCTGATATATGGGGTTGACATTACAACACTATACTTCAAAATGGTCAAATTAGATATATAAAGAATTGAGATTTGTTTATAGATGATGATTCTTCTTCTTCTAATTTTTTTGATATTTCAAATTCCTGAGGTTGAACAACTTCAACTTGAACAACTACAGAAACTTGAAACATAATTATAGATAATGCTATATCTCCAATAATTGATGCTATTTTTTGAAATTCTACAGATTTTATACAATTTTACGATATTAATATACCTACTGAATATGAGAATCTTTATTTTGATGTTCCAGTAATATCACTCACTGATTGATTTAAGTTTGAGCTATCTACTCAACAAACTCAAATTCCAGATATTAGATCTAATGCTTTAGATATAAAAGCTTTTGAAAGAAATGAAGATTGAGCTAAGTTTATAGTTTTTTTCCTTGCTGTTACATATATAATTTCAAGACTTATACTTGTATGAATGCTTTTTTATCTCATATTTCTTTTATCTTCTGTTCTTGCTAAAATATTTCAAAAATTTACATGAATAGACTCCAGTAAAGTTGAATTTTCTTGAAATATCATAACTTCTGTTATAGCTTGAGCTTTTTTTGTATTATATGCTTTTGCTCTTGCTTCTCTTTATACATCTGTTATTCCTCTTTTACCTATGGCTGACAAAATAAGCCATCTTCTTACTGTATTTTTCTCTACCATAGCCAATACTTTTTGAGAATATGTTTATTTTGCAACTATTGTAAATTCTTTCTTTCTTGCTGTAACATGACTTATAGTTTGATATATATGAATGAGAATAGCTGTAGCTTTTTGAAAACTTAACTAAAAACAAAATATGATTAATGGTATAGAATGACAATTTGGTAGCGGTAAATCATCACTCGCTGCCCATATATCTCGTAAAGTAGCTGTACAAACTACAAAAGATGTAGCTAAAAAGCTCCTCGCTTCTTGAAATATTATACTTTCTAATATACCAATGAATGAGGAGTATTTTGGTAATTATTTTTATTTTGAAGACGATAAATTTTTAGAAATACTTAGAACTTGTAATATGGTTAATGATGTTGAAAGGCATCTATATTGATTTAGAAAAAAGTGAAGTTCTCTCACTCAATGGAAACGTAATAAATTTTCTAAATTTTACATATTTTTTGATGAAGTTTGAGCTATCATGAATGGTAGAAATCATAAAGAATTCAATACTGTCATGAGTGAATACATCAATCAAAATCGTAAAAATTTTGAAGAAATATATATTATTACAGCTGATTGAGAGCAATCAGAAAAGTCTCTTAGAAGATTTGTAGAGTGGTGGTATTATGTTACTCCTCTATTTCCTTTTTGGATATTTAAGAATATATGAATTATTCGTAAAATGCAAAAGGATTCAGACTGAAAACCAGCAATGCAAGCTTATACAGCTAAAGACCAAAACTGAGATTATATTGTCAAACATAAACCTATTAATCAATATGTAGAATGGTTTTGGAAGCCCTGAGTTTGGTCACTTTATGATGATTTACATAAAAACATTGCAGATCCTCATAAATATACAGGTGCAAATAAACAACTTGTAATTGATATAATAAAAAAGAAGCCCGAATTACAAAATATCTTCAATAAAAAATTCTTACCATTGCTAGAGGATAGTGACTGAGTAGCGGAGTTTCCGCACTCTGTCACTTCCTAGCTTTATATTATTTTCTTTATAATCTTATGTATTCTTTTTTTAAAACATTTAGAATTTTATTTAGTTTTTTAGCAAGATGGATTCCTAAAATTCTAAATTCAATAAAAAACATCATACAACTTTTTATATATATATTTCTTTGATATGTTATATATCAACTTTATCAAATGTGACTCATAACTTATTTTCTTGAGATATTATCAAAAATATCTTAAAAGCTAATTAGACCACGCTCCAAGCCACCGAGCGTGGTTTTTTTAGCTTTTATTTAATAAAAATACAAATAATTATATAAAATACATTTGACATCTTATATAAATATTTGTATATTGCTTTCATATAAAAGTTCCTTAACATCTTTCGAGTCTGTATTTCATAAACTTTTAAATTATGAAAATTCAAAAATCGGACACAATTACAGTAAGATTAAATCCTTGCTTAAAACAGAAACTTGAAGTAGCAAAATGATTTCTGAATCTTTCAGATATTATTTGAGTCTTAATCCAAGATTATGTGCGCGACTTTGAAAAACAATATTGAGTGATTCCAGTTTCAATAGATAAAAACTCTCAATATGATATTGTTACCAAGATGTATTGAGTCAAAATGTCTCCAGAGAGATTTGATGAACTTTTGCATATCTTTCCAAAAGTAAGAAACAATATTGCCGTTTACTGAAAATAGTAATTGTATGTCTATTGTTATAACAAAAATTAAAAATAAAATTCCTAACTGCTTAAAATAGCCATCGCAAATAAATAGTATCTGAAACTTTCAGATACTATGATGCCTCTTACAAGCGCCTATATAACTTAACATAAGTTATATTATGTTAACTAATTGATATTTTCAGACTTCCTCCCTCTTATCTCTCATTTTGCTTTTTTCAGTTCGAGATATATACTTATATAAATTATTTATAGAAAATACAAAACTATGAAGAAAATATTTTACATAATCGTGTTTATATTTGTTTCATGTTTTCTATCACAAACTTTTGCAAATACATATATCGAAAGATATATTCTTGGTCACACAGTAAAAGTTATAGA
>CALLPO010000082.1 GCA_938015605.1 uncultured Candidatus Altimarinota bacterium
TAATGTATGAATTGCTATAACCCAAGCTTGGATAGATTGACACTCTCAAGATTTTGAATGGCTAAAGCAAAAACAGGCAGAAGATAAACTTAATATTACATGGATAAATCATACAAAAACACATATATATCAACCAGGTGTTCCATTTAGAAATAATTTCATACTGAGTGCTTGATTGAATTTAGAGGATGAAATTTTAACAGTTGAGAAGACTCTTATCCAACACTGACAAACTCCATCTATATTTATGCGTTTTCCATGATTAGTATCAGACCAAAACACTAGAGAGGCAGTAATAAGAACCTATGGTCTTATCCCTCTTTGATCAGATGCATGGCTTGCAAAATGAGAAATACCAAAAGATGGTTCAATCATACTTATTCATTGAAACAAAAATGAGCCAGATTGAATTAGACGTATGAATAACCATCTTGATACTGATTCACATACACATTATTGAAATATTCATTCAGTCCTAAAATATGAATAAATGTTTGCTTTCTTACTAGGCTCTTAACTACTCTAGATATCATTAAATAATTAAGTAACAAAATAATAATCAATGAAAAAAATAATTTTTGCATTCCTTCTCCTATTTATAATTTCTTGCTGAAATAATGAAGTGACAGAAAAAAGTCCTATACAAGAAGCCACAAGTTCATCCTCTGCAGAAAAAATAATTCTCGCTCTTTGAGATAGCCTCACTGCTTGATATAATTTAGATATCATTGATTCTTTCCCTTCACAACTTGAAGGTGTTCTTAAGGTTAATGATTATAATTATAAAGTTCAAAATGCATGAGTGAGTTGAGATACCAGCAAAAACTTACTTGATAGAATTGGACTCTATGATGATATTGATGTATCAGTGTACTTACTCTGAATATGATCAAACGATTGACTCAGGTTACAAAGTGTTGAAGATATGAGAATCAATATTTTAAAAATTATAGAACATCTTCAAGAAGTTAACCCCAATGCAACTATAGTTCTTGAATGAATGCAGATGCCACTCAATGTGTGAGTAGAGTATTCTAATGATTTTAAGCAAGTATTTATAGATATACAAAAAGAAAAACAAACTAAACTTTATGAATTTTTATTAGAGTGAGTTGCAACAAAAAAAGAATTAAATCTATCAGATTGAATTCATCCAAACAAACAATGATACTCAATAATGGCAAATAATTTATACAATTTTCTTGA
This sequence comes from uncultured Candidatus Altimarinota bacterium, assembly GCA_938015605.1. GTDB lineage: Bacteria > Patescibacteriota > Gracilibacteria > BD1-5 > UBA6164 > CALLPO01. The sequence continues at coordinate 1,207 of CALLPO010000082.1, forward strand.
AAAAGAAAACATAATTACTAAATAATAACAATGATAGAATTAAAAAACATTACTAAAAAATTTGTAACTCCATATGCTGAAACGCAGCTATATAGTGGATTGAATTTCAAAATAGAATCATGAGATTTCATTGCTATTCTTGGAAGTAGTTGATCATGAAAAACTACACTTCTTAATATGATGTCAGGTCTCGTTAACTTTGATGATTGAGAATTAAGTGTAAATGATAAAAAATATTCTGAAATGACTTGAGATACTCTTACTAAATTTAGGTGAGCAAATATGAGTTTCATTTTTCAACAATTTCATCTCATCCCTAATCTAAGCGTCAGAGAAAATATAGAACTTCCACTTGATATAAATAAGACAAAACAAAGATTTAGTGTAGAAGAAATACTAAAAAAAGTATGACTCCAAGATAAAATTGACTCATACCCATTTAATCTCAGTGGATGAGAACAACAAAGAGTTGCTATTGCAAGGGCATTTATTAGTGATACCCCAATTCTACTTGCAGATGAACCTACTGGTAATCTTGATGAAACAAACAGCAAAAATGTTATGGAAATTCTCACAGATCTTCACGGAGAAACGCAAAATACTATTGTGCTCATTACTCATGATCTTGATGTAGCAAAATATGCAAATAAACAATATGAACTTACCTGAAATTCATTAAAATTATTAAAATAAACATGTACACTAAACTCTTAAAAAATTTTGTCTGACAAAATAAAAATCTTTTTATTTTAATACTTATATCATTAAGTCTTTCTCTCACTTGATATATTTTTTCTGACTCTCTTACAAAAAACTTTGTAGCCAGTATTGAAAGTGATGCCCAACAAAACCTCTGATGAGATTTTGTAATTGATATTTGAAACTCAACCCAAGATGTCTTTGATAATTTTTACAAGAACTTTCCCTATAAGGATGATATAGAATTAGCAAAAGAATTTTCAATACTCAGCTCAGTTAAAGATTGAGATAAAGTAATATCTTCAAATATAGTTTTTCATTCTGAAGAATATCCTTTTTATTATAACTTATGAAAAACTACTATAAACAATAGTTGAGAAGTATTTTTAAGCAAAGACTTATATGATTCATTTAGTACAAAAAAAATAGCAATTCTTTGAACCGAATTTGAAATAGCTGGATATTATAATAACCAAGTATGATGAGCATTCTCAGATTTCTTATGAACTCAAACAATATTTCTAAATATCAAAAATCTAGACTCAATTATTAGTGATGATACGAATACATTAATTGATAAAAAATATTATCTTAAACTCAAAGATCAAATTCATTTTGATAAAGTAGATTCCTTCCTTGATTCAAAAGAAGATAGAAATAGTGGTATAAGAATTAGGAATTACAAAAATGGTTGAGATAGATTTTCTGATATTATTTCTAACCTGAGAAGTTATATTAATTATGCAGTTCTATTTTCATTTTTACTCACTTCTACTATTATTTTCATTGCTATTAGTTCGTTCTTTATTAATGAAAGAAAATCTATTAGTATTCTAAAAATACTTTGATTGCAAAATAATAGTTTAATAAATTTTATTATAATTTTATTTATTTTAATTTTAATGTTTTCAATATTAATTTGAATATTATTAAATAATATAATATTTTATTTTATTCAAAATATTGAATTTACAGCTTGATTTTCTCTGTATAATCAAAGTATAACTCAAGCAAGTGTCATTTGATGAATAATTATAATTTGAGCAACTATATTCCCTCTTATTAAATTCATTTCTCAAAATACAAATGCTTGACTTGGAGAAGATTTTTACTGAATTTTTTCAAAGAAAGAAGCTCTGATTTCTTGAATAATTTTTATCATACTTTGATTAATACTCAGTATTTTCCTCTGATATAGTTTTGTAAAAAGCTTTATTGCAATAGTAGCTATAATTATTTTCCTCATAGTATTTTACGTAATTATATCTTTTGTTATTAAGTTACTTCAAAAACTTACAAAAACCCTCAGAGAAAAAAATTTTCAAATATTTGATGCAATAAGAGTTGCAAACAAACCATGAAATATGACATTTCTTACTTCAATAAGTTTTTTCATAATCTTTGCAATATGATTCAGTCTCCTCATATTATTCTGAAATTTCAATAATAGACTTCAAATAAATCTTGATAGTGATAAAAATTTCTTTGTCCTCAATATTACACCAGATACATATGAGAAGCTTGATACAAAATATAAGCCCGAGAGTTTTTCTCTTATCAAATGAAGAATATTAAAGATTAATAATAAGACTCTAAATGAGCATCTGGGTTGAAGACCATCAAGAGAGTTTACTAGAGAATTTAATATTACAGATAATAGTTTGTCTGATTTAGCAATACTTGAATGAGAAAAAGAAGTTCTACCAAATACTGTTTCTCTTGATTATGATTTCTCTCAAAGTTTATGACTTGGCCTTTGAGATGATATTCTCTTTACTATATTTTGATTAGAAAAAACTCTCACAGTTACTGGTATTCGTGAATCTAGAGATAGATCAATTAATCCATTTTTCTATTTTCAAGTAAATGAAGAAGAATTTAAAAAATACCCAAAACAATATTTTTTATCTAGTTATGTTCAAACAAAAGATATAGAAACAACAAAAAAATACTTCTATGATATTTCAAAATGAACAACTACTTTTGTTGAAGTTGAAAAAATACTTGGAGAGTTAAAATCTATTTCTACTAAAGTTCTTCTTGTAATTCAATCACTTTTTCTCTACATCATTACGTTTTGTATACTCTCAATCATAGTAGTAATACTCTTTTTCTCTAGTCAACAAAAAAAGAGTAATTATCTCTATACTCTTCTTGGATCAAACCATTTAAAAAATAGAATTAAAAACTTCTCCAGCTATGCTATCATTGCAACCCTCATGCTCATACTCACAATTTCAATCATATCCCCCCTATTTTATTATCTCCTCTCACTCAATAGTTTTATTAATTTTAGTAACACCATCTATTTCCAAAGTCTCTTAATATTGATTATTGCATATATAATTTTACTTGGATGATTATGGTTTTGATTAAAAGAATAAAATTTAAATTTAAGCCTAATTTAGAAATAACTAATGACATAATATGGAATTAAAATTATTTTTCTCAATTGTTTGAATATCATTAGCAATATGAGCTTTTTGACATTATTATTACAGTATAATTAAGTGAAATACTAAACCACATATTTACACATGGTTAATTTTTTCACTGATACTCACTCCTTCTTTTTTCATACAGTCACAACACTGATGATGACTATGAACATACGTACTTCTTGTTGAATTAATATGATGTTTTATTACTTTTCTGCTTGCAATACATTATTGAGAGAAACAAATTACAAAATTAGATAAAATATTTTTACTCTGAGCAATTATTACCATAATAATGTGGCTCATTTTAGATCAACCCATTGTATCAACAGTACTCATTATTATGATTGATTTTTTTGCCTTATTACCTACATATAGAAAAACCTGGAATAAGCCTTTTGATGAAACTATTGTGATGTATATAATAAGTGGTTTAATTTTTTTCTCATCACTTCTTGCAATAGAACAATATAATTTCCTTACAACATGACATCAAATTGCTATTATACTATTTGATTGGGGGTTAGTACTATATATTTTAGTAAGAAGAAAAATTCTTTCATAAAATATAAACTTACTTCTCTACCATTTCTTTATATATCCACACCATTCTATCAAGAAACCACATTTTAGATATATAGATAATTATTGTTCCAATAATAGTTAAATATACATGAGTCTGAATTAATCATGTAACTAATACTACTCCTCAAATAGTCTGAATAATAGTAAGAATTAACACTG
>CALLPO010000083.1 GCA_938015605.1 uncultured Candidatus Altimarinota bacterium
CAAATTTAACTGTATTAGTTTTTTCTAGTAATTCTACTGCTTCTTCTACTGAATAAGCCATTTCTTGGTTTAACAGTTCAACAGCTTTGTTATATTTTTTACCTCTAGACATAATGTATATTTTTAATAATAAAAAGGTCCTAACAAGTGATTTTGCACACTCTCCCTTATGGGTAGCCCGATTATATAAAAAAAAAACTAAATGTAAAATTTAGTTTTTGATTAATTTAGTACAGTATTAACTTGATTATTTGCTATATGAAATTTGTCAGGTTGTTTTACTAAATCATCAACTATTTCATCCATTGCATAGAACATAACAATAGCATCACTTAGTCTATTTTTTATCAATAGATCTTCTACTTTAGTTGATAATTCAAAATTAGTATATTCTAAGTTAATAAACCATTCTGTAAATCAATGTGGTACAATATTTTTCTCCAAATAAGCATTATCTATTGGAATAGATTCTCAGTACTCCAATTTTTGCTCATTGGGAGAATATTCTTTAATTAAATCATTGTTTCAAGGAGCCAACATTGTTAAATATGTTTACAGACTAATATAATATATTATAATGTAATATTCAAAATAATCAATATTATCTTAACTCTCCACCTTTCTTCTCAACTTTCTTAACTATCTCATCAATAAGAGTATTTTTTACTTTATCATCAAGAGTTCAAGAATCAGATTGAATGTAAACCTTGAAGGCAAGACTTCTTTTTCATGGGAGTTTATCTTCAGATTCGAATATATCGAAGAGCTCTACTTTTTTGATAAGCTTTTTATTAGCATTGATTATTGCTGTTTGAATATCTTTTCATTTAACGGCTTTATCTACTACAAAATTTATATCAAAATTATTCATTTGGAATTGAGAAATATCAGTAGCTTTTGTTATTGAATACACCATTTTTTCAATAGCATCTACATTGATTGAGAAAAAAGCTACTCTTGATTTTACATCAAACCTTTTACTTATTTCTGGATGAACTTCACCAACATACCCAATAGATTGACCTCTTGCTATAATTTGAGCTGTTCTTCATGAGTGAGCATAACTTGGTAATTCTGAATCTGCTTGAAATGAGAAGTTATCTACTCAAAGAGTTTTTAGATAATCTGAAACAAGTGTTTGCATTTCAAAATAGGGAATATCAGAATTACTAGTCATAACTGAAGATACTTCATAATGTTCAGTAATTTCTTTATTATTTAGTGAAAAAACTTTTTCTATTTCAAATAAGCTCAAATCTTTAGTTTCTCTAATATTATCTTCTAGAGATTTCATAAGATTAGGAATAAGGCTTCCTTTCATGTGAGTGAGTTCTTCACTTAGTGCATTCTTTAGAGGAACAAGATTATCTAGATTTCCTTCTAATTTAGACATTAGGTCTACATTTACAAAAGAGTAGTTATACATATCAAAGAAACCTTTACTCGTGAAAAAACTTCTTGTGTCATTTTTTATTCTGTACGTATTACTTTGTGCTACCGCTCACATATTGATTGCAGGAGGAGTTGTTTGAATTTTATCAAATCCATCAATTCTTGCTATTTCTTCAGCAATATCAGCTTTATAATTTAGATCTTTTCTCCAGAAAGGAATTTCTAATGTGTTTCAATTTTTAATTATTCAAAGATTTTTGATAATACTATCAGCAGTGTCTTGAGAATACTCTTTTCAGATTAAACTATTCACGAAGTCTAAATCATGTTCTATTTCTACTGTTTCTTGCTTGAGATTATAGCAGTCTGACACTGCTTCTATTTTGAAATCAGGATATGCTTTTTCTAATTCACTTATTATTAAGCTTGCTCATCTACTACACATTTCTGGTTGTAAATCTTTTTCATGAACATTTAATCCATCAGTTCTAATTCAAAGATTTTTCCCAGTTTTTCTTAAAATTGCTTGATCAAAATTAGCAGATTCTATTACTATAGAAGTAGTTGTGTCACTTACTGCTGACTCTTGTCATCCAAGTATTCATCATAGAGCTAAAACACTTGAATTATCAGCAATAACTATATCATTTGTTGAAAGGTTATATTTTTTATCATTTAGTCCCCAAAAATCTTCTCAAAGCTTTGCAAAACGGATGGTAATATTTCAATCAATTTTATCGGCATCAAAAATATGAGTTGGTTGACCATAAAAATACAGAGAATAGTTAGTAACATCAACAAGTAATCTCTTAGAATCAATACCATGACTAGCAATAACTTCTTTTATATGTGCAGGACTTTCAACTTTTTTTACTCAACTAGCTTTCACTCAAATATATCTTTTTACAAATTCTGGGATAGTATTATTCACTCACAATTCAGCAAATCCACTAAGGTCTTTATTTTCATGATTAAAATCAAATTGTTCTCAATTAATAGCACAAATTTCTCTCATAATCCCAACATGAGAAAAGAGGTCACTTCTATGGTTAATAGCTTTATTATCAATATCTAAATAGCAGTCATTTTTTCATAATATGTCTGCTAGATTTGTTCAAGGTTCAGCTTTTAGATCTCCAAAATCAAGAATTACAGCTCAATCATCAGCTGGATATTCACTTGCAAGTCAAATCTCTTCAGATGCACAAATCATTCAATACGAATCTACTCATCTAATAGCTGTTTTTTTCATAACTACAGGGTCTCACTGCCCATGCCATATTACACTTGCTCATATTTTAGCAACAGCTACTCCTTGATTTACTTTAAGATTTGAACCACCACAAACGATTTGAACTAAAGCGT
>CALLPO010000084.1 GCA_938015605.1 uncultured Candidatus Altimarinota bacterium
TTGGTCATGAAATGAAAACAAATTTATTGAAAAACAACTTAAAAAAATTTTTCTTCCTAGGCCTGGATATGAATTTGAACCAGAAAAGCACTGATTGGATAATTTTATTTTATTAGACATTCCACATATGCTAAACATTTCTAGTACTATGACAAGAGAGATGATAGCAAATAAACAAGATGTAAGTGATATTCTTCCAACTGAAGTAATAAAATATATAGAAAAAAATAATTTATATGAATAAAAATTTTATTATGAAATTCACATGAAATAGAGAGGTCTTATTTGAATCAAGATTTAACAAAGTCATTCTTGATGAATATATAGACAATGAAGGAAATACTAAAAAATGGGAAATATCTGAAAAACCAGATAGTGTTTCAAGTCTGGTTGAAAATGTATCTAATGATACTTTCATATTTGTAGAACAGTATAGACGACCTTTAGAGTATTGATGAAAGTCTAAATGAAGAATAGTTGAGTTAGTTGCATGACTTGTTGATAAAGATTGAAAATCATTAGAACAAATAATGAGTGAAGAAATTAGAGAAGAAATTTGATATAATGCAGAATCTATTAGCCATATTCTTAGTTCCCCTAAATCTGCTGGTCAATCAACAGAATATTCACACCTATTTTATTCAACTGTATCTTGAAAAGCACAAGAACAGATTCTATGAGCAAGTGAAACAATAGATGTTATAGAAGTACCAAAATTAGAAGTATATAACTTTATTAACTCAAAAGAACAACAGTGAATTGTTGTTGATTCTTGAATTAAGAATTTGCTCTGAGAATATGCTAGAATGAAAAATCCTCAAAAATATATGAAAATGTTTGAATAAATATACTTTTATACTATAATAAATGTATTATTTACAATTGATACATATGGATTTTCTCATTAATAAAGATAAGTTTGCTGATATTTGGTCAGATAAAATGACTATTCCAATTGCTGCAATGGATATGGTAATATTCACTATTTATAAGTGAGAACTCTGTATTGTTCTTTGGTATGATAGAGAAAGATTCCCAAATAAATATGCTCTCCCAGGAGGAATAGTTGCTAAATGATTCTCTCTTGAAGACAATTTTGATACTATTTTAGAAAGAGAAACTTGAATCAAAAGCTGAGTGTATAAAGAACAACTCTATACATTTTGAAACCCGGGCAGAGATGACAGATGACACGTAATTTCTATCTCTTACTTCTCTCTTGTAAGAGCTCAGAGCTTTTTAACTGATATTGATTTTTCTAAAATTGATTTAGTAAAATACAAAGATTTAGACAAGATTGAAACCATATATGATCACAAAGAAATAATTACATATGCAAAACAAAGGCTTAGATGGAAGCTTGAGTACACAAATATGGCCAAAGATATGCTTGGAGATTCCTTTAGAATTGCACAACTTCAAGAGGTATATGAAATAGCTCTTTGAAAAAAAATTGATAAAAGAAACTTTCAAAAGAAAATCTTCAAACTCAAAATGATTGAAGAAACTTGAACACTTGATAAAACTACTAACAGGCCTGCAAAACTCTATAGATTTGTAGACACTGAATTAAAAGTATATGAAGTAATATAAAAAAAGGTTTTGAGAAATATTCTCAAAACCTTTTTTTATCTATCATATTATAACTAAATTATTTAACCCTCTGATAATTTATATAAAAGCTTTTCATCTTCTAAAAAATCATACATATTATCACTAATAAGTGTGTATCAAAGTGCCGTTGGATGAATATTATCAGGTTGATTGTATTCTACTTTGAGTCATATTCATTCAAGTAAATATGGATAGAAGTCTAGTTTTTTTTCTTCAGCTATATTTATAAAAACATCTTCAAAATCACTTGAATAATCCCAACCAAATAATATTGGTAATTCCATTCAAACAAAGACTATATGGATATTTTTTTCTTCTAATTTTTGAATAATAGCTTCAATGTTTTCTTTCATATTTGAAAGGCTCTTTTTTCTAAGTCCATCATTTCATCCAATACATAATATTGCAACATCTGCATCATTATTTTTTAAAATTTCATCTAGTCTATCTAGAAGCTGAGCAGAAGTATTTCAACTGATTCAGAAGTTTTCAATAGAATAATTATATCAATTGTTTTGCAGTTTTGTTTCTAATTGGCTTGGATATGATTCTTCAGGTTTTACTTTATAACCATATGTTATACTATCTCATAAAGCTAATATTTTCACCTCTTCTCATTTTTTAGCTTTTTCACTAAATAATAAATCTTCCCTTTCTCATCAGCAAGAAAAAAGAAGAAAAATCATTCAAATAGTAAGTAATATTTTTTTCATATATTTAGCTAATTTTTAAAATATCTTCTGTTTCTCATAAAAATTCCAAATCAGTCCAAAAGTTTGGGTATGTTTTATTAACACAATCTGGATTTAGAATTTTAATTTTTTCTTTATATCTTTCTTTCAAGTATGTTTCAAGTACTCAAAAAGTCATTGCAATTCTATGGTCATTATATGTTTCAATCTTAATTTTACCTCAGATTCCAAAGATTCATTTTCATCATTTTTTTCATCTATATTCACCAATAGAAATACTATCTTCATCACTTTTCACCTCTATTCAGAGTTTTATAAGTTCATCCCTCATAGCATCAATTCTTTTACATTCTTTTAAGTTTAGAGTTTTAAGTCATGTGATTTTTGTTTCTCCAGGAAGAAATATAGCTAAACTCATGAAGCTCATACTCACATCAGGCATGTCTTCAAAATCAATTCACACTAATCTATTCAGGTTCATTTTATCAATCCCTCATGCCTTCAAAATAGTAGTTTTTCAATCTGAAGAATAATCTAATCAGAAGTAGCTTTTTAAGAGTTCCAGATATTGATAATCCCCTTGTTTAGTAATATTTCACAAATTAGTAATTTCTATTCTTCATCCATTCAACACAATATAATTTGCAATATAACTCAGAGCTGAGCCGTCTCATTCAATAGTAATATTTCTATCGTCAGTTTTGGATTGAACATCTACAACTCCAACAATAAACTTCTGATAGTCTTTATTTTCAACACTGATACCAAATTTAGATAACTCTAAAATAGTCATATCAATATATGGTTTACTCACCAAATCTCAGACAACTTCTATTTCTAATCATCATTCAATAAATCCTCCAATATTCATCAAAGCTGTAAAAAACTGTGATGAAATACTCCCATCCATCTTCACAACATTATTCGTAATTTTTCCTCCTCTCACAACAATTGGTGGTAATCCCCCTTCTCTATTGTCAATTTCTATTCAAAGTTGCTCTATTCAACTAATAAGTGCCCCCAAAGGTCTCTCCATCAGTCTTTCATCTCACACAAAAGTTACTTCTCACTTTGTCAGTAAACAAGCAAGTGCAGGAAGAAATCTCATGCACGTCCCTGATTGCCCCAAATAGATTTCAATTTCCTGAGCTAACAGTTTTTCAACCCCTCACTCCACACTCACTCTTGTACCATTATCCTCTACCTTAATTCACAGGTCTTTCAAAGCTCGGATCATATGTCTCGTATCATCACTCACTAGCACTCAATCCAAAACAGTTTTTCAACTGCTCAGGCTTGCTAGAATCAAATCCCTATTCGTGATTGATTTTGATCATGGAAGTGTTAGTTTTTTCATGGGTATTTTTTTAGATAATTATCTCTTTGTTGTTCTTTTTAATGCAATCACTAACTGGTATAACAATATTCAATATATAGTTTTATATACTAATAATCAAAGTAATTCAATTGAATTATAGTCCACTCATTTTTCTTTTAGAAAGAATGGGTTAAGTAAATTAAATAATGTTGAAAAAGATGAGTAACTATCAATTACAATAGAAAAAAACATCAAGCCTCAGATTAAAATTATAGACAGAGTAATAATATTAGAACTAATTTTCTTTAAGATGCTATCTATAATTTTAGTTTTCTTCCTAATTTGAAAATATCAGATTATTATTGAAACTAATATTAAAACTACAGCTATGACATCTCAAGTAAAATTAGACGTTTTTGATCATCAAAGGTTTGATAAACCAATAATAAGTGTTGTCACAATTGCAACAAGAAAAATCATTTGCAATGTTTTCAACCAATTATTTCAAAACTCACTAATTTCATAACCAAATATTAATGATAATTTCTCTCATATTTGCTGTGTACTCTGTCAACTGAAAGCATCATTAAATAGCTTCTTTAAATTATTCCACAATCATGATTCTTCAATATCTAAACTCTTCATATAATATTGCATTTCTTTACCAAAAAATTTATTTGCCTCTGTTTTATTTCAATTTTTATCCATTACAAACTTTAATTGCCTATAGTTATCTTTCAATTGGCTATGAGATAAAAAGCTTTTAGTCATTCTTTCATCAAAATTTTCATTTCTTCATAGTTCATAATTTGATGGAAACTCTACAGAATTAAAAATACAATCATTTAAAGTAACATTTTCTAGATATAATTTATGAATTATAACCCCGTTAAACTTCATTCTCCCTAAGTCTGAGTTTTTTATAATCAACTCATCAATTTCTAAGTCCTGAAGTATAAAATTATTAGAAAGGTTTGTTAAATTTGTGAATTTTATCTTATTATAGTGAGACTTACTAATTTTATAATTAGATTCTTCATCTGATATAGTAGTAATTGTTTCTAAAGAGAGTGAATTTTTATTATAATCTTTGTCTGTAGTAAAACAGAAATGAGTAATTAAAAATAATCTTCTCAGAATAATTTCTTTTGCTTCATAGATGTGCACTGACTCTATTTTTCTTTTAGTATTCTCTCAATCAATGACTAATACTTTTCAATCATTAACTCTATTAAGATTTTTGAAAGTAATCTTCTTTTTATTTAAAACCCCTCTTAAAAAAAGGTATTTAAAAGTCATTTTAGAAACAAGCTCTTGGTTAAAATCTTGAAAATCGAACACTTTGGATTCATCATTATTTGTAAGTGATATACCGTATGAGTTCTCTGTAATAGAATCAGAATAGATATCAATACCATTAAAATCTAGTCTTGTTTTTATTGTTTCAGTATCATTTTTTTTCTCCATTTATTTTAGTAAATTATTTAATATCTTCTTATCTTTTACTTCTATCAATTAAATATAAATCCATCAAAACGAGTGCAGTCATTGCTTCAATGATAGGGACAGCACGAGGGAGGACACAGGGGTCATGCCTTCATCTGATTTGAAAATCAACACTTTTTGAAGATGTGTCTACTGTCTTTTGAGGAGTGTAAATACTTGAAGTTGGTTTGATAGCTACTCTGAAAATGATATCTTCTCAGGTGGTGATTCATCATAAAATTCAACCATAATTATTGCTTGGAGATTCTATATCTCAATCATTGTTTACAAAACCTTCATTGTA
>CALLPO010000085.1 GCA_938015605.1 uncultured Candidatus Altimarinota bacterium
ACCCAAAAAATTTGCCTTCATTTTTCAAGTTCATTTCTTACAAATAATTCTATTTGGTGTCTAGCATCTTCTGTTGAAGCTACTTTTGTGAAAATATCTTTTCTTCACTTTGGATACTCATTAATAACTGATAAATCCTGATCTCAATAAAGTGTCAAAGCCAGAGTTCTTGGAATTGGAGTTGCTGTCATATTTAAGCTATGAGGAACAATTCCACTTCTATTACCAAGTCATCACTCAAGTACCTCTCTTTGTTTTACTCAGAATCTATGTTGCTCATCAATAATTACGAGTCACAAGTTTGAAAATAGTACATCATCTTGAACAAGGGCATGAGTTCCAATAATTACATCTACATTTCAATCTACTAATTTCTGTTTTATTTCTTTTTTTTGTTTAGCTGTGGTAGCTCAAACTAAAAGCTCTGTACTTATTCAATATTCAAAGAGCATTGTTTGCATTGAAATGAAATGCTGTGTAGCAAGAATAGCTGTTGGAGCCATAAGAGCAACCTGTATTCAATTCTTTTGCTTCCTTGTTTCAAGTATTCCATGAATAATAGCCACCAAACTCACAACAGTCTTCCCTGTTCATACATCTCATTCTAACAATCTCTGCATTGCATGATCTTTTTCCATATCTTTAAGAATCTGAAAAAGGGCAATCTTTTGATGATTAGTCAGTTCAAAAGGAAGTTTAGAAAGAATTTCTTTTACAAACTCTGCATTCAAGTTTATAGATAAACTCTTTCCTGCTGAGTCAGTAAATTTCTTATATTTAGAAGAAATTGCTCTATAATTTATCTCAAAAAGCTCTTCATACCCTAGTCTTTTTTTAGCTATTTCTATATCATTTTTATTTTTTGGGAAATGAATTTTATGAACAGCTTCAGCTTTGCTTACAAAATCATATTTTTTCACAATATGTTCTGGTAGGTTTTCTGCGTAGTCTCAGATAAAGCTTTTCAAAAGTTCAATTTTACCAGAAGTCCATTTACTGGGAATATAGTTAAGATCTGAATAAATAGGTACAATTTCTCACTCTATCTTAGAAAGATCAGTCTCTACATTTGGAGAATTAAAAGTAACTTTTCAAAAAGCATATTTAACTTTCCCAGAAACAAGTACTTTTTTTCATCAAGAATATTTAAGTTGTGAAGCTAGATATTTTCTATTAAACCACACAGCTTCTGATAAAAATCAATTTTTATCTTCAAGTACTGCTTTAGTGAGAAGTTTATTATTTGCTGTTTTTGTTGTATTAATACTAACTAGTGTAACTAAAATTGTATTTTTTTCTTTAATATTAATTAAGGAAAAATTATCTAAAACATTAGTTCTATCCTCATATTCTCTTGGATATTGATTCAGTAAATCTCACACAGTCAAAAAACCACCTTTAGTCAATCATGTAATATAATTGTCAGTAGTTCTTAGAAGTGATTTAGTCAGTTTTTTAGAAAGCATATTTTTTATTCAAAGGGCTAAAGCCCTCTGTTAACAATAAATAATTATACTCTATAGTATTCTAATACAGTATTTTTACAAATAAAATTATGCTAATATTAAGATTCCGTTATATACTTGTCAACAGAGGGCTTTAGCCCTTTGAATATTTTCAATAAAACATTTGCATTCTCATTTTTTTTTTATACTATCTGTCAAAAGTTAAAAGCCTTAACTCTTTGTCACATATATGCAAAAACTCTTCAAAAAGTATTCATTAGAATTAGAAGACTCTGAAATCAAGACATTTGAAAAATTTCTTGTTATTTTTAAGGAGAAAAATTCTCAAATAAATTTATCAGCTATTAGAGAAGATGAAGCAATAATTGAAAAGCATTTTATAGATTCAATAATGTTGAATATTTTTATTGAGTTTAAAAAATGAAATAAGATACTGGATCTATGAACTGGTTGATGATTCCCTCTTATTCCTCTAGCTATAGTGAATTCTCATGCATCTTTTGTGTGATTAGATTCAGTATGAAAGAAACTTAAAGCTATTGATGAATTTACATCTGAGCTCTGAATAACAAATGTATCTACTCTGAACTGAAGAGCTGAAGAAGTATGACAGGACCCAAAACATAGAGAAAAATATGATTATGTAGTAAGTAGAGCAACCGCTTTTCTACCAGTATTACTTGAATATGTAATCCCTCTGCTTAAAGTATGAGGAGTATTTGCTGCATACAAACTTCATGACAAAGAAGAACTCAGATCAGCTAAAAAAGCTCTTTCAAGACTTTCAGCTAAAATTCTCAAAGTAAAAAATTATGAAATTGATGGTCAGAGAAGAACTATTATTCTCATAGAAAAAATTCATGAAACACACAAACAGTTTCCAAGAAAAGTCTGAATACCCCTTCAAAATCCTATAAAATAATTGTTATTAGAACCTAATAAGAATTATATGTCAATCTAAAATTTAAGATTGGCTTTTTTTATGCTCTATTTAGAGTATAGTAGTGTTGTATTTAAAACTAAAATATATGATATATGTACTCTAAAAAAGCCTTTTCATTTGTTGAGATAATTGTAGTGGTTTCAATCCTTGCCCTTTTGGCAGTTATTTGACTCAGTTTGCAATGATCTTCAAATCAAAAAACTCAAAATGCAAAAGCTGTGTGAGATATCCAAACTCTTAACAACTCATTTGAATCATATCTAGTAGAAGAAAAAACTCTTCCAAATCCTAAAGGAAACATTAATTATTTTGGTAGTGGAAGTGAGTATGTTCATGTTGACGTTTGAAATGAAGATAATACTCTTTCTTCTTTTTGAAAGCATTGATTTGTAACTGAAAATATTCTTCCTAAAAAATACCTTAACTACCTTCCTCTTGATCCAAGAACTTCACAATATTATGCATATTGAAAAACAACCGATTCTCAATATTTTGAAATAGCTTGAGTTTTAAAAGTAGAGTGAAACAATACTTCAAGTGTTTCTGGAAATTATCCTTGAGAAAATTGACCATATAACCTTATTAAAGAATATAATTGACCTGATTTTGTAAGTAATAACTCAAAAACCTCTTTTCCTTATAATCCTGATGAAAAAATTCTTGTAGCGAAAATTAACAATTATACTTGAAATGTAAGAATTAAATGAAATGGCTATGATATAGACCAAAATACTCCAAATCAATTATTAAATCATACTCTTGTTGAATGAGATACTATAACTGTTGGTTCTACATGACAAGCAACTCTCTATTATTCAGATTGAAGTCAATCAACAATTTGAGATAGTAGTGGGAACACTATTTTAACTCTTTCTAAGATGGAGTTCAAAGAAGATAATAATCTTGTAACAAAAATTCAATTAGCACTTGCTTCTGGTACTATCTGGACAAAAGCTACAAGTCTTGATACTAATTCTGATTTTGAAATATATTCGTCTGATACATCAGCCTCTATTCGTTGAACTATCTTTGGTATGTCTGTTAATAGTTCAGACAAAACTCTAATAGATGTAAAAGAATGAAGTGTTGAGGTACAGAAAATTGTATTCCCTTCTGGAATTCAAAATTCAATTGAAAATGTTACAGATTATATAGAAAATTGAGAAGTTAGCACTGTACTCCAGACATTGGAAATAACTTGAGTAACTATAGATGAATGAGGTCAAAATGTTATAACATCATGAAACTCTGCAAATACAACTGATATTACACCATGAGTACCAATCACAGAACCCAATCTTGAATCGTTTAATACAAATTTTCAGACAGATATAAGTAATATTTATATTAATGACACAGAACAGATAATAGATTTTCAAAATATTCCTAACTCTGTTAATGCTAATGTTTTAAAAAAATGAGAAAAATATTATTATACAAAAATAAATGATGTTAACACTTATAGTTTAACATGAGGTACAATTTTTAATGAATTAACATTTTCATCAGATATACAAGAGATTAACAATTGATTTTATAGCCAAAGTTTAGGATTCAATTCTATAGAAGATAATTTTAAAGATAGTATAATTGGAACAAATTCAAATGTAAACATCTATAGTTACATGTGTTATCTGCAAGGCTGATCTCTAAGTTGTTCTTGAAAAAAAACAATACAATTAGTTGACTGAAAAGCTAATTATACTGCTCCAATAGATGAACCTAGTGTTATAGATCAGGTAATTGAAGATGATGCAGTAGCTATTGAAGATATTGTAATAGAAGAACAACCTGCAGAATGTATAGCTGGTTGAGAAGTGTCTGGATACACATTAAAACATGATACAATTGGTGGTATAGGAACATGAGAAAAAATTGGGGAATCACTTTATTCATATCCAAACACAAGTGGTATTGCTAATTGATATAAGGTTTACACTTCCACACTTACATGTAATAAGGACTGATCCGTCACTTTGGTTGATTGAAGCGAACAGTGACCCATAAACGTATGTGATACTTGAACTCACTCTGAATTCAAAATGTGAACTGATGTTTATTGTGAACCTACAAGTGATTGAACAGTGGATTGAAAAAAATTATACGCTTTTGCTCCTTATGATAGTTTTTTTGCAAATTATCCTGATGATGATGAAGAAACTTTTTATTGATTATATAAGGCTGATTGAGGTTATCTATGAAGTATTTTTCATGGTGGTAATTTACTATCAAGTTGAGGTGCTGCGATACCAAAATTTAATAATACAAATCTACAATTCGATGATGACAGTTCAGTATCAACACCTTCTGGTTTTTTATGGAACAATGATGCTCATATAATGAAATATAATGATACTAAATGAATCTTTATTGATAACTTATCTTCAGATACTTTTCTCAAATATCAATGACTAGATTTCTCATCAGATTTCATCATTGAAATAAGTGTAAGATGAAAAGCATTTTTTAGAGACGAATTACATGCACTGTTTCATATTAAAGATTATTTAAAAATAGAAGGAAAAATATGATCAGGTTGAGATGCTATTATAAATTTTGCTAGACCAGGAAACTTTGTAAATTTTGTACTCCCATCATCTTATAATGAGGATAGTTTTATAAAAATAAAAATTGGTACTGGTAAAATGTTTATTAATGATATTGAAATTTTAAATCCAACAGTACTTTTATGAACATTAGATGTATTACAAACAGATAAAAATACATTAATTATTTGAGCAAAATATGAGGGAGACTCATATACAGAACAATGGAATGATGTAATTGATTATGTGAAAATATATAAATAACAATAAAAAAATAGATAATTAATTATCTATTTTTTTATTGTTTATGCTCAAGTAGTACAAGCAAATCAAGGTATGTATACATCTTCTATACTTACATTTGTTCTTGGGCATTCAACTGTAACATCAACTTTAGCTTTAGCTCTTCAGCCATTTCAATCATTTATATAATATTCAAATGAATCATTTAGTATTGCTGTTGGTTCTTCTTGTCACACTGGTGTTATCACTAGGTCAGGGTATCATAAGCCTCAATTATTTGGAGTATAAGTAAATATTCCCCCACTCAATGTAACTGTTCAGTGTGTTCATTGTGTAAATGTAGTTTCTTCAATTACTAAACTATCTCAATCCAAATCTATATCATTACTTAAAACATCAACATCAATTGTATAAGCATCTGGATGCATTGAGACTTCATCATCATTTGCTACTGGTGGAGTATTTGGAATAGGTAAAATATTAACTATTCTTGTAGTTTGTGTTGTATTTCATGATGGATCTGTAGCTGTATATGTAATAGTATTTGATCATACTACACTTGTATCTACTGTTCAACTTGATGTTACTACACAACTTACATTATCTTCACAATCTGCTCATTGATCTGTATAGCTTGTTCATTCAACTATATTTATTATGCTTGCTCCATTTAATTCTATACTTGGTGCTTCAATATCTGCTGCAGCTGTTACATTAACTGTTCTTGTAGTTTGTGTTGTATTTCATGATGGATCTGTAGCTGTATATGTAATAGTATTTGGTCATACCACACTTGTATCTACTGTTCAACTTGATGTTACTACACAACTTACATTATCTTCACAATCTGCTCATTGATCTGTATAAGTTGTTCATTCAACTATATTTATTGTGCTTGCTCCATTTAATTCTATACTTGGTGCTTCAATATCTAAAGCTTCTATTGTAACTGGTATTTCAATTTCTTCTCAATCAACCTTTACTAAAACAGTCTCAGATCAGTCATCGTAATCTGAATGTGGTGTTGCTGAAAGTGTTAGAATATTTCATTCTATAGATTTAACTCTATAATCTGCTAACTCTCCAAAAATCACTTCTCATTCTTCAATATCACCATTAAATGTAACTTTAATTTCACTATCTAGATCTCATGCAGTAAGAATATTTCATTCTATTTTTTCAGCTTTTAATTGGTCAACAACATCAATTGAAAATTCTCTATCAAGTAGAGGTAAACTTGCAAATGAAGCTTTTATTACCATTTCACTTCATGAGTAATTTGACACAGTAGTATAATCTAAATTGATTTCAATTTTTATTTTTCACTCGCTATCTATGGAAATATTTAAATTATCATTTGATAGTATAGAATCAGAAATTGAAATAGTAACATTATCTTTAACAAATTTTTCTATATCTAATTCATTACCTTCAATTTGAAATGTTTTATCTGTTCATTCAGGGAGTTCTAACATTGCTGAAATTTTTACTGGTGCAGGTGTATTTGAAACTTTTACTGTACTAGGTCACGTAATTGATGATAAAGTTGCAAGTACAGTATTAATAAGATCCTCTACTGTTGTATTACCTATATTACTAATTGCTGATAATCCAGCAACTAATCTTTTTAAGGCAGCCTCATCATTAAGTCAATCTTTATCTAGATCTATAATAATCTCTCCTCATTGTCATTCTTTTATAACATCTTCCATATCTTCTCAAAATGTTTCTCCTAATGCAAGTGATAGAACACTTACATCTATAATCTTTCACAAGAATGTTTTAACAGGTTCCATTTGTGTTTTTCCATCTACGTTAACATAAACAAATGTGTTTACATCTAATGCTTCTAATTTCTTTTTATCTTCCTTAGTAACAAGACAAACATCATCTTTTAAAAAGCTAATAGCGTTAATGCTATCTCCTCATAAAATGTTAATACTGACTTTATTACATCAAATTTCACTTAATTTCCCTGTTAATTTAATTCCTGTATTTGATGGTGTAACTTCTGACTCACTTTCTGGGTCAGTTTCTACTGTACTCATTTTATTCCCACTTCAACCACCACATGCAGCAAGCAGAGTTACTACTCATAATCAAAATGATGCCATTTCAAATTTTTTATATAGAGATGTTCTTTCTGTTTTTTTAGGAGTTTTATTAGAACTATCTCACATTGCATTTACTACCATAAAATTTATATTTAATAAATAATTATTTAACTAAATAAAATATACAGTTTTTATAATGATTGTCAATAGTATTTTTCTTTATTGTAATAAAAAATAGAGCAAATGCTCTATTTTGTATTTACTTCTTTCTTAATTCTTTTAATTTCTTCCATAGTATTCTCAAAAGTTGAGAACTTTTCTGCTAATCCTGAGTAAACTACTCATAAACTATATTTACTGCATGATTTAGCTTTTTTAATTCAATGAGAAGTGATTATATCAATAGATTTACATTTTTTACTCATAGATTTACTCTCAACTATAACTAAATTTGTTAAATCAACTTCTTTTGATTTATCATTTCTGAGGTCATCAGTTTTTATATTGAAATCAATAGTAAGTCTTTCTGATGAATCTTTACTGACAAGTGTCATTCTTGAATAACTTGTTCTAATTGCAGGAGAAATTTTTTCTGCTTTTTCTCAGTAGAAACTCATATAAACTCATTTATAAAATCATTTAGCTTCTTTTGTCATTACTGCATGCTCTTCTACTGGAATTTGATATCTAAATTTTCTTGTTACTCCTTTCTGTTTTTGTTTAAATTCAAAGAATGATAAATCAGCATCTTTATAAAGTCTTGTTCTTACTTTTACTCTAGATTTAGCCTTATTTTGATGATCATTATAGAATTTATAATTAGACGTGTCCATATATATATTATCATAAGAGAAAATCTTTTTACCAGCTATTTCTAACACAAAAAAATCATCATCAAATTCTTTTAAAATTTCTTCTAGTTGTTTTTCTGTAAGGAGAAATTTTCTATCAATTCTATCTAAAAAGCTAGCACTTGCATTCAGCTGTTCCAAATTAATTTGAGAAAAATCACTAAGAGTTGATACAAAATCAGTCATAAAAAAACTTACAAAATATTTATTACTTTTATAATAACATAAGACAAGAAAAAGAGTCAAGATTTTTATCTTGACCTCTAGTATATTTATATGTAAATTGTACTCTAATTCTAATCCATCCACCTAACGGGTACTTCCTTTAGAAAAGGAAGAAATAAATTAATAAGCTTTTAATATATTTTTCTCCCTTTTCCAAAGGGAGTACTTTTGTGTAATAAAATCAAACAAAAGGGAGGTATTAAAGCCTGAGTACACTTAGTGGATTTTACTAATATGGGTTCTTTGTTTTACTAGCCCATTTTTGTGAAAGCCTAAGAAGGTAACCTAAGTTAAACATAAATAGATCAACTACAACGTTATAAAACCCTCTTTGTTCTTGAACATAGAGCTTCTTAGAATCTGTTCTTACAGCTTGTTTGTTAAGTTCTAGAATATTATATGCTGTTTTCTTTTGTAATTTTAATTTTTGTTCAGCCAGTGTAATACAAAGTGAGTTGGAAAAAAATCATTTTGAAACACTAATTGATGTTGCTCAACCTAAACAAGAGACCGTTTCTTGCATAATCCCTTCAGGATTTGATCAATCACATGCTTTATAGTACTGGTTATAAAACACTCCATCAATTCCAAAATATTTTTCAATATCATCAATTGCAACAAGAAACGGTGCTTTCCTGTTTGGTCCAAAATAATAGTCCTTATTTTTTTCTAAAACATCAAGATATTCATTAGCCTTTTCATCAATTACCTTAAACTGTTTATCAAGAATAATATTATAAATAACTTTCTCTTCATTTTGAGATGATACACACAAAAATTCACTTTCTGGGTCAATGGCCCAAGGATTCCCTCAATTATTTTCTTCAATACACTGTTCCCATTCACTTGTATATTTACAACTTTCTGCTGAATATGAAATACCTACAGTTTGTGTAACTGTAAGAAGAATAAGTAATGTAGCTGAAATGATTTTTTTCATTGAATATTTAAATGAACTAAAGATACATCTGAACTTTATTTCTTTTTGTTCTTAACTGACTTCACTGCTTTTGACATTCCTTTACCAAAAATACCATATAACCATCCAAAAACTCCTTTCGACTTTTTTTCAATAGTATGAGTTACCTCTTGTCATTTTTTTGTACGAGATAAACCAAAGATTGATGCAACAGCTCATCCGATAATTATACCAGTGACCAATTTATCAATCTTTTTTGTAGTTTTCTCTTTTTTCTTTCTAAACATTTATTGTTCTTAATTTTTAGTATTTCTTAAAAATTCTCACCTATTCTATTTATCTTAATATTTTGTGCACTTACGTGAAGTTTTGGGATAGTAATTTTGAGTAAATTATTTTCCATTACTGCTTTTACTAATTCAAAGTCAAGATTTTCTGGGAGTATTATATTTCTTGTAAATCTTCCCCAATAGCATTCTAAGTTTCTTACAACATTATCTTCATCATAATATGATGAAGGTTTTTCTCTTTCTCACTTAATGGTTAACACTCATTTATTTAGAGTTAAATCTATTTCTTCAAGTTCAATTCATGCAATTGGAGCATAGATTTTAATTTTCTTCGGAGTTTCAATAATATCAAGTGCTATTTGACCTTCCTCTTCTTCATTTTCAAATACTCTTTCATCAACATCTTTATCAAGAATTTTTACATTGTTCTGTCAAACTCAAAATATTTTCATCATAAATCTTTTTTTAATGATATTACTGCTTTAATTCTAACTTTTTTTTGAAAAAAAACAAGAAAAATGATAGAATTATTATAACTTATCAACTTACTCTTTTTAGTGAAAATAAATCTAGACATTATCAAAGAAAAATTTGCTACATTTAATATAAAAAAATGAGTAAAAAAGAATATTTCAATATCTACAAAAGAAAAAATAACTTTTCTAGATTCTTTATCAAGTCTACTAAATTCTGGGATACCTATTTCAAATGCTTTAAAGATTATTATCTATCAAACTAAATCACCAAAAACAAAATCTTTCATAGAAACAATTCATACTAATACGCAAAAGTGACTCCCCCTTGAAGAGTCATTTTTACAATTTCCAAAGATATTTAATAATTTTGATATATCACTTATTAAAATGTGAGAAGTCACATGAAAACTTTGAGATGTAATTGAAACTATTAAAAATAAAGAAGAAAAAACCAAAGAACTTAAATCAAAAGTAATTGGAGCTCTTATTTATCCAATGGTAATAATGACCCTTGCTACAGCAATGATTGCTGTATTTATGGTTTATGTAATACCAAAAATTACAGACATGTATAAGGATGCAAAGGTAAATCTTCCAAGTCTTACTCAAACTGTTATTGATATTTCTGAATTTTTACAAGTACAATATCCACTCTTAATAGTATGATTTATTGGTGTTATTATTTTGATAAAAATTTTTAAAACACATAAGTCTACAAAAATTCATTGGGACAAATTTGTTCTGAAAATACCTATTTTCGGGACTATTATTCAGAAAAAAATCTTAGCATTATTCACTTCATCAATGTCTACCTTATTAAGTCAATGAGTAATGATCAATGATGCACTTAAGATAACTGCTAGTGCACTAGAAAATGATTATTATGAAAAAGAAATTCTTAATATTGTAAAAAAAGTCTCTTCAGGTAAAACTCTAAGTGATCTAATGTGAATTAATCTTATAAGTACATGAAAAGAAAGCCCCTTCTTTCCAATTGAGCTATCAAGTGTTGTTAAGATATGAGAACAAACAGGGAAAATGCCTTCTCTTCTTCAAAAAATCAGTATTAAGTTTAATAAAGAAATTGATACACTAGTGAAAAACCTAGCAACTGCCATTGAACCTTTAGTTATTGTTTGAGTATGAGGAATTGTTGGGACAATCATTATGGCTGTAATGCTCCCATTCTTTAATATGGTGAATGTTATATAGAAGCTCCTAAACAAAAACCCTTTCTAAGTATTTAAAAGGATTTTTTATATCATTTTCAGCAGTTCACCTGGAATAATTCTTTTCATATCATCTTTGAGTGGAGCTGTAAACAGTTGTTGTTTTCAGTATAGTTCTAAGTCAAGTTCATAAGCATGCAGCGCTTGTCTTTTAAGTTGATATCTAGTTTTGATTTCAATATTAATTTTTGAATTTCAATATGTATTATCTCATAAAATGAAATGATTAATTGATGCTAGTTGTACTCTTATTTGATGAGTTCTTCCAGTATCTATTTTTAACTTTAAAAGTGTATATTTATTCTCTATATAATCAATCACTTCTCAATGAGTAATTGCTATTTTTGGATTTAGAGGATCCATTGCTGTCATTTTCAGTCTATTATTTTTATCTCTTCAAATAAAACTCTCAATAGTGAAATTTTTGTTTTTCACTACTCAATGTACAACTGCTAGATAATATTTTTTTATATTTGTCCTATTTTTTAAATCTTCTTGAAGTTTTTTCATCATTCAATCTTGTTTTGCTATCATAATAGCTCCAGAAGTGTCTTTATCTAGTCTATGAACAATTCAGGGTCTATTAACTCAACCTATTGTTGGAAGTTTATTTCTGCAATGAAATAGTACTCAATTAACAAGTGTATTACTATTCCCTCCTTCTCAAGGAACTGGATGTACATTAACTCCTGCTTCTTTGTTTAGAATTAGTAGTTCTTCATCTTCATATATAACATCTAAGTTCATATCTTCAGGTTCTATTTCTTCTAATTGTTCTACAAGAGCCTCAATAAGAATTTCATCCCTATTGTTGATCTTTAAATTTTTTGAAAATGTTTTACCGTTTACTTGAACTTGTCATCTATCAATAATCTTTTGTACGTAACTTCTTGAAAAATCACTAAAAAGAGTAGATAAGTACATATCTACTCTGATTTTTTTCTCTAATAATGTGCAAAATTGTATTTTCAAATGTGTATTTTTATAAACCTAATTGTGATTTGATATCATCTATTTTATCACTTTCTTCATTTTGTTGAGCTTTATTAGCCAATTCAGCTTTGTATAAATCTCACAGTTGAATCCATTCTGTTTGTTGTTTCACAAGAAGTTTTTTAATATCTTCTGGATGTTCCTTTGCTAAGTCTCTGAATTTTACTCTTTCTTCAGTAAATACTTTTGTAAGTTCATCAAATTGAAATTGACTTAAAGTTGGTGAAGCATCAACCACTCTCTTTTTTTCCATTGTATTAAGACTAAGAGAATGCTTTAATAAATCCAGAAAATCTTTTTCATCAACTTTAACTATTTCAGAATGTCCATTTAATAATTCAAGAATTATTTTATCAACTTCCTGTTCTGTAATATTTGGAACAGCCATAAATAGTTTGATTATTTTGTAATATAAGTAAATTATATACAACTACAGAAAAAATCAAGACTTTTTTATAAATTAAAAAATAAAAACTTTTAATGTCAATATTTAAAACTCAGTGAGTCATCTTAAAAATTAAAAAACAAGAAGAGAAAAATAATCTCTACACAATTTTTACAGCAGATTACTGAAAAATTCTCACAAGCAAGAAGCTAGTGTTAAAAGAAAAAACACTTGATTTA